>NZ_JBFTSF010000067.1:0-97586 GCF_056399905.1 Cupriavidus sp. 01L46 | reverse complement strand
GTGAGGAGGCCACGGCGGCAGCGCTGGGCGATCCCGTATGGCTGGGGCAAGAGCACGTTGCCGATCTGCGCCACGAGGAAGGTGGATTACTGGGTGCAGCAAAGCGCCTCTTGGCGGATGTAGGACAGCGCCGACAAAGCGGCGACGAGACGACCGAGCGTGAACTCACATGGGTTCCAAGTTCGCGCATGGCCATCAGCCTGCCCGTTGACGTGTGCTGGCGGCCGGCCGAAAAGGTGCGAGCGGTATTGCATGGCCCCGCGTGGCTGATCGAACATGTGCGCCTTGACAGCCAAGAATTGCGCGGTCGCTTCAAGTGGCGCTTGTTCCACAACAACCACCTTCGTCTCGATTTAGAAGGCCCAGCAATCGAAACGTGGTCAGTTTTTGGCAGCGCCGACTTACGTCTGCTCAATTTATCTCAACCCTCACTGTGCCTGGAGCTCGACGGTAGCGGAGACATCAAGGCCGCAGGACGTGTACAACATGTGACTGCGAGCACCATGGGTTCAGGCGACATCGACCTCAGTCTGCTTGAGCACCCGCGTGCAACAGCTAAGGTCATCGGCTCAGGAGACGTAACGCTTGGGCCGAGTGAGGAAGCAAACCTGTCGGTCGAAGGTAGTGGCGATATCACCCTGTTGAGCAGCCCACCGAATATCAGAACCAATATCTCGGGTAGTGGTGATATCCGAATGCCGGATGGCATTCGTTTGTCAAAATGAGCTTTGAGCAGCAGCGCTACCGGGCCAGTGGCCTCAACCTGGACGACGGTCTGGATGATCTTGCAGCGATCATCGGCGGTTGACGACCCCAAGGGCCCATAGTCGGGCAGCGCACGCATGCGTCGGGGAGGATCGTGGCACACTTGGTCGTTCTACGCTCGCTCGTCGTATCGCAACTGGAATACACCGCAGACTCGTTATCCGTTGGTTGGCATTCGCCTAGTACGCGAAGTCGACGCAAACGAACACTAGATGCCAAGCCTAGCGGGATCATGAATGCTCGTTTCCTGTGAAATCGCCATGCGACAGTTCGATGGGGGTGCCGTGAGGCGTGCGATGCGCGGCGTGGTGCCAGGCTTCGTGGTAGCGCGCCTGCGTCTCTACGCTCGCGACGCCTTTGCTTGCCATCAGGTGCTCTAGCGTGGCGAGCCAGTGCAGGTAGTAGGTCTCGCCGGTATCTGGATCGCCGGCAAGCTGCGCGCGCCTGATCTCTTCTGCAAGCGTTGCTGCCCATTCGCGCCACGTGTAGAGGCCCTGCTGGTGCAAGACCAGGGCCAGAGCAAAAGCCTGTGCCTCCCACGGCTCGCGGAACACCGGGCCTTCCTGGTCACGGGGAACGCCCGGTAYGGCCTCGGCGGCATCACGCGCTGCGGCTGGATCGACCTTCATCTCACGCCAATTCGAGGTAGGGCTCGAATGCCTCGATCGAAACGGTGAGCGTGGCGTCGGTGTCCGCTCCCCAGAGTTCGCGGCCTTCGAAGACGACTGTGTAGAGCCACTGCGGGTCTTCACCCGCGCCTGTCACGACGGAGTCCGGAAAGACATGGCAACCCCGGATCGCCTCGATCGTTCCTTCGCGGCCGCGTGCGTATCGTGGCAAGCGCGTGTGCGTGGGCGGGTTGATGTTCTTCGTGCGCACTCGCTCGCCCGGTTTGAACCTGGCCGGCTTCTTGGGCAGGCGAGCGAAAGAGCCTCGAGTGAATGCGTGTTCGATGTCGTTTGTCGTCATGACCCGTTCGACGGGCTTGCCCGGATGCAGGGCATGTCCTGCGGCGATTTCATCGGCGCCGATCAGCCCTCGTTCGAGGGCGTTGCGCTCGATTCCCAATGCCCATCTTTCGTAGTAGGACACTGAGAGGTACACCTCGGCAGGCAGTCGCTCTTGCGCGTCGCGAGACATGTCGATGTTCCAGGCGCGCGTGAAACGCATGGCTCGCTGCATCGCCAGCACGCGCTCCTCCCACTGCGCGTGGAATGGGGGTTCGTCAGCCTCGGGATGGACCGCGCCGAATCCGTGCATGCCCCCCATGTCATGAACTCCGTTCATGGCGATATCTCCTCGGGACGCCGGGGCAAGCCGGTGCCGATCATGCTGTCACGGGTGACGAGCCGCGCAAGGCGCTCCTCGGGCCAGCCTTCGGTGCCGGCGGGGCGGGGTGGCACCACAAGGAAGCGGGTTTCCGCGGTCGAGTCCCAGACTCGGATCTGCGCGTCTTCTGGCAGGACGACACCGAAGTCGGCCAGCACGCCGCGCGGATCTGACACGGCACGCGAGCGATAAGCGGCCGACTTGTACCAGACCGGTGGCAGCCCGAGCACGTCCCATGGGTAGCACGAGCACAGCGTGCAGACGACCATGTTGTGATGCCCGGGCGTGTTCTCCACCGCGATCAGATGATCGCCCACATGACTGACGACTCCGAGCGCAGCGATCGCCTTTGTCGCGTCTGTCAGAAGCGCCGCCTTGAACTCAGGATCAACCCACGCCCGGGCGATTACTCTAGCCCCGATGTGATGGCCGATCTTGGTCTGATATCGCTCGACGATAAGGTCGAGGACGGCACGGTCGACGTAACCCTTCTCGGTCAGAATTGTCTCGAGCGCGCGCACCCGCAGTTGGATTGGCGACAGCTCGGAGTGGTTGTGCTCGTCGGGACTCATAGATGTACTCGGACCAGACCGACTATGGCAGTGTAGGCAAATTGGTTCGGGATCGCGAGCCTTGAGCTTCCTTCTCCGACTAAACGGCAACTGGAATGGTGACTAGCGCGCGGAAGGGCGCCGCGCGTAATGGCAGCTTCAGCAGAGCGTGAGCCACTTGAGTGCGCTGCAATGAACCGCGCAGCACTTCAACTGGGCTTCTGAGAGTGGGCATTCGTGGACGGCGCCCTTTGCGACTGCAGATCGGCCATTGCGGTCAACGGCGCTTGTGCGAGCTCAGCGATGTTCTGCGCCGGGATGGCCTTGACGAGAAAACGCCAATCACCACCCAGCGCACAGGGCAGTTCACGGGAGAAGTCAGCCAGATTGACGGCCTTGCGTCGCCCCCCTCGGTGCGAGCCGGTCGTGACGGCGCTACCCTGCTTGCGTTCGATCCGCTGTATTTGCGCGCCCTGATAATCGGATCGGCGGAGGTCGGTGAGATCGTCATGCGCGCGCTGATCTTGCGCCGTGTCAGGCTGATCGAACACGGCGGCTCGGGCACGATCCTGATTGGCGCGCCAGATGATGCGCATCTTCTGCGCCTCCAAGGCTTCCTGACCCGCAGCGGCTATCCCAACCACGGCATGGATCCCAAAGTCGATGGTGGGGGTCGCTGCTTCATTGAGCGGATGGCGCTTCTCCCCAGTGACCTGCCGCTGGTGGTCTGCCCTAGCGGCAACATCCCACGGTTCGTCTGACGGCGCGCTAATCGGGTCTGTATGAACGCGTAGGGTCTAGCAGAGGCGCGGTCGTATCCCCCACCGTACTCAGGGGGTGTCCGTTTGGCGGGCTTGTATGTTCAAAAGATTTGAATAATTTGTCCGTGAATCGATCACTTTTAGCAAAACTATCACCGCTATAGTTCCGTACATGGCAGCGCAACAGCAAATTTACGCCGCTAAACAACATCAACCAAATTGAATCAACTCGAATAGAGAGAACGCCATGTCCAACGCCAAGCTCGAAGTCCTGACCCCGTACAACAGCCAGATCATCTTCATCGACCATCAGCCCCAGATGGCCTTCGGCGTGCAGTCGATGGACCGCCAGACCATGAAGAACAACGTGGTCGGCCTGGCCAAGGCGGCCAAGATCTTCGACATCCCGACCACCATCACCACGGTCGAGTCTGACTCGTTCTCGGGCTATACCTACCCCGAACTGCTCGACGTGTTCCCGGGCAAGCAGACGCTCGAACGCACCTCGATGAACTCTTGGGACGATCAGAAGGTGCGCGACGCACTGGCCGCCAATGGCCGCAAGAAGGTGATCGTCGCCGGCCTGTGGACCGAGGTCTGCAACACCACGTTCGCGCTGTGCGCGATGCTCGAAGGCGACTACGAGATCTACATGGTGGCCGACGCCTCGGGCGGCACTACCAAGGAAGCGCACGACTACGCGATGCAGCGCATGGTGCAGGCCGGCGTGGTGCCGGTGACCTGGCAGCAGGTGCTGCTTGAATGGCAGCGCGACTGGAAGAACCGTGACACGTACGACGCGGTAATGAAGGTGGCCAAGGAACACTCGGGTGCTTACGGCATGGGCGTGKACTACGCCTACACGATGGTCCACAAGGCCGAGCAGCGCACCGCCACGAAGCACGAGTCGCTGGCGCCGGTCCATGCACAGGTGATCGAGCGCTAATACTGCATGCGCGGGCTGGACGTTCCAAGGGACGTCCAGTCATTTCAGAGACCGGGCCAACCAGCCGCTGGCATTTGGAGGATGTATAAGACATGACAGCCATCAGCAATTCGCAGCCCCAGGACAACTCAGCCATCAGCTTGTGGGCGCAATGCCGCACGGCAGTGCTGCTCACCATCGTTGGGGGGGCCATCGACACCATAGGCTTCATCGCTTTGCTCGGCTTTTTCACGGCCCATGTGACCGGTAACCTGGTACTGGCCGGCGCGGCCTTCGTGAAGGGAGGGGCGGGCCTGTGGATCAAACTCGGGGCCATTCCGCTATTCATCGCCACGGTCATGTTTGCCAAAATGTGGATAGACCGCTGCAAGCAGTCCCACAAGACACTGGGCTGGCTGTTCGTGGCGGAGGCCGTGTTCCTGTCGGGCTTCATGCTGGTGGGCCTGTACTTCGATTCGTTCCGCGACCCCGATGCAGGCGCACTAGCGCTGACTGGCGGTCTGGGCCTAATGGCCTTGGCAATCCGCAATACGGCGAGCAAGACGTTGATCAAACACATCAGCCCCAGCACCATGATGACTGGCAATACCACTCAGTTCGGTATCGATCTGTACAGTTTCGTATGCACGCTCAGCCGCGAGCATGGGGTGGCCTTGCTGAAAAGTGGGAGCATCGTTGCTGGTTTTGTCCTGGGCGCGTTTCTTGGGGCAGTGCTTTACATGCGTGTTGGATTCTGGAGTGTGCTGCCCTTCACGCTGGTAATTTTATATCTGGCCAGTCTTTCCTTTCGTAAACAATTCATCTGAGGGAGGCCATGACCATAAACAAAAGCCGGCTGGAATCTTTCAGTGATGGTGTCATTTCTGTGAGCCTGACCCTGATGCTCTATCAAATTCAGCTTCCTGCCGAATTCAACTGGAATGGAGTGAGAGCGGAGGCCCATCATTTCTTCGGGTATGTGCTCAGCTTTATTTATGTCGGAATTTACTGGAATAATCATCATCACTTGTTCAAAATGGTGAGCGGCATTAATGGAATGGTTATGTGGGCCAATCTCAATCTGTTGTTTTGGTTGACGATGATACCAATAACCACCACTTGGACTGGAAAATCAGACTTCTCGGAAGTACCAACTGCGTTGTATGCCTTTGTGTTGTTCATGTGTGCCATATCCTATTGGTTATTGCAGCGTGTCATCATGGCATTGGAGGGAAAGGGCTCCTCGCTCGCGGGTGCGATTGGAAAAGATCTGAAGGGGAGATTATCTCTCGTTGTGTACGCGMTGGCGATCGTGGTAAGTTTTTACAGTAGTGTTGCAGCAATATTTATTTTGGTTGCAATGGCTATATTTTGGTTTTTCCCGGATTCGAGAATCGAAAGGTATCTCTTGAGGCAAGATGGAAAGAAGCCATAACCTAGCGTTTCGTAATCGTTCCCGGTCCTTTCCCCCGGATCTCTTCTAAGGAAGTGCTGATTAAATCAGTGCGCAAGTCATCGAGGCATTGGGTGAGTGCGTTGTCATCAGCGTGTTCATAGTTCAGGTCCGGTGATGAAGCGACAGATCAGTTTTGCGGAAGCGGAAAGCCACGTGACTGGCCCTCGGCGGCTCTCGTGCGTAGCAACTCGCTGACTTCCGCCTGACCACTGCCGGCGAGCAACTGGCCGCGGCAGTAAGTGTTGCGTGGCACCCGCGGATGCATCTCTTGGTCGGGTTGTCTCCGCGCCCCCCCGTGGTCACCAAATGTTGACACTGGATCGAGCAGATGTGGTTAGCGCCGCACCCTGGCGCACCGACACTCTCCCCCACGACGTCGTTGCCCCAAACCCCAACACATCTACGACTTGGGCTCACGCGTGGCGACTATCGCTATTGGGTAATGCCAGACGTCCCTGGTGTCTACGTGGACACGCTTTGGCTCACCGATCCGGCACTTCCGTACGCTGACCGGCAGGGTCGATAGGCCGCCGGCGCAGACCGGAGGCCCTTCGCCGCACGCTCGATCATCCAGCACCGGGCCATGTTTGCGCACTTCCGGCGTCATCTGCCAATCAGCTTGATCGTGTCCACCTCCGGTGCGGACCATATCGGTCCGGCAGTTTCAGGTAGCGCATGCGGGTGGCGAGGGCACGGTTGCCAAATCTAGCAAATTTGGTGTCTTATATGAATTAAGCCACCAAATTTAAGCGACTCGGGAGGGGTAATACGACACCTGAAACCGGATAGTTTCGCGTTTTCAGACAACCTCGACCAACTCCGGACATTGGTGACCAAGTCCCAAAGCAGCTAGACKATCGCATTGAAATTTCATTGTCTGTTCCAAATCCGCTGCGAACTTGGTCGCGCACCTCATCCCCCAGCGCGCCGGTGTGCAACTGGGTGCTCTCKCCGGCGCAACAGGTTCGCTGCTGTCAGGCATCCCAACGCCTTGGGTTGGACTACGCTAAAAGCGCATCGGAGCGTTTCGCATCAGCAATTTGCAACTCAAGGAGCCAATATGATTGATGCGCGTACCGGTAGAACTCTTACTACTGACCGTCCAGAAGCTGTAGAACGGTATCAGCTCGCTGTTGATCGCATCCTCGGTTCTGAGGCGGGCGCCGCGGAAGCCCTCGATCAGGCTTTGGCGCTGGACGGCAATCTCGCCCTGGCCCTGGCTGCGCGCCATATGCTTGCTAAAGATTCGAAGGCTGCGGACGCCGATCTCTTCAAAGAGCGTGCGCTACTGGCAGCACGAGCTGCGCTGCCCTGGGAGCGTGCGCATATCTCCGCGCTCTTTGGCCTGCTTGAAGACCCTTACACCAACCTTGCAGCTACTGAGGCCTACATCGCTGCCAATCCCAGTGACCTGCTAGTCATCTCGCAACTTTGCGGTTATCTGATCTTCTATGGCGGTGCGCGCAAGCATGAGCGCGTTCTCAATATCATGGAATCGGTCGATCCCAGTTTGCGTGATGATTGGGCTTGGCTCGCACGCCTGGGGTTCGCAGCCAGTGAGGCCGGTGATCAGAACCGTGGTCGTGCACTTGTCGAACGCGCACTGCAGCAGCGCCCACAGGCTCTCTACGTTATCCATAGCTATGCGCATGTGCTACACGACCAGGGTGAACCTGGAGAGTCATTGGAATTGCTGGGTATCTGGCTAAATGAGCACCGCTCGTCAGCGGAGGGCGGCGCTATGTATGGTCATGTGCAGTGGCACCTGGCACTGGCAGAGTGGCAGTTGGGGTTAACCGAGCAGGCATGGCAGCGCTATGAGCGTTACTGTGCACCAGAGACCACTCGCTGTGGTCCGGTGTTGACTCTGGCCGATTGCGGCGGTTTTTTGTTGCGTGAATACCTGCGCACAGGAGCTACGCGTCCGATTTCAGCCGCGGTTTCCGCCCTGTCCGAGCGCTTCAACTCTATGCTGTCGCATCCGTTTATAGCGCTGCATCTTGCTGGAATTCAGGCATCGGCGGGCGATATTGCTGCGCTTGAGCAAAGCAAGGCGGTTATCACGGCCAAGGAACCCAGCGACCAGACGCAGCTCTCGCTCAGGCTGGTTGATGCTGTCAGTCAGTTTGCTAGAGGGCAGTACGCTGAGGMAGCCGATACATTGAAACTGATATCTGCAGATCAACGCGTTGGCGTCGGTGGAAGTCGTGTTGAGCGCATACTAATCGATTTGCTTGAAACAAGAGCAGTTGAGCTCGCCGCCTAGCGGATACGCTTCGGCGGACATCAAGTCGGCAGGGTAGAGCTGGAGGAACGATCGCGTTTCATCMGCCCTTGCGCCGGACAGCCAATTCACGTCAAGCCACCTTCTAAAGCCCGACGCCTTACAAGGCTTGCAGGTGCCTACGTGCCGCCGATGCCGACTTTGCCGCGCCCGACCTTTCGATGCGGCACACAGGGGCGCAGCCTCTTCCTGGAGCCAGCCGTCAACGTGACGTGCTCCGCAGGGTAGCGGGTCGTCCTGTGCAGCGCGGCCTGATAGGCGGAATGGCCCGGATCGATGCGTTTGATAGCTGACATGACTGACACCTCCTCAGAGGATTCTAGCCCGAAACGGCACGGCGCTTATGCCGCCCCGTCGCTAGCAGTCCATGGGCGCTGATCTCGGGGCGCTCACCAGTGAGGGGCCCACGACCGCAACATGCCAGACAGGCGCGGCAAACGTCTCCATCAAGGCAATCGAGGACGCGATCAACACGTGGTGCAACCGACAGCCGACCCCGTCAACGGGCGACCGCGTAGCCGCTAAACGAGGGGCAATGCCTTACTAAGCAACGGTTTGAGCGATGCGAAAGTCTTTCATGGTCCGGATCGGGCTGAAGTCCTTTTCAAGCATTCATGGCTGTTAGTACATTCGAGCACGAATGACCGCTTCTGGAAGTTCCGACGGGCCGTTGTGGGGCGGGAAGAGCCGTCCGCTACCGTGGCGGCCAACGGCGGCTTATCGGCCTTTGCGGACGGTCGCGCCTCGGTTCAGCTCGCAATCGAATGACTGATTTTCAGCTCCATGAGCCAACTGCAGCTCTCGGCCAGCTACGGTCGTAGCCCATTGCGCCCAATAGCGGCCATTGCTTGGTACTTATCGAGTGGCTGCGGTCGTCACGCGGGCGCGCTTGCACCCGTGTCGGTCGTTCGAGCAGGGAGCAATTGACCCTCCATCTTCCCTTGCGTACATTCTCTATTTGTCGTTAGTGGCCGCTTCGCTCACTCTCAATAGGAGGAGTTTCATGAAACACTTCCACATCGTCACCACCGTTCTGCGATTAGTGCTTCCGGGACTCACGCTGCAATCGGGCGTTGCGTTGGGCCAAGTGCCACTGGACCAGCAACTAACCGGCGCATGGACGTATGTCTCGGTCGACACCGTCCGCCCGGATGGCAGCCGCACGCCAATGTACGGACCTAATCCCCACGGTCTTGTGATCTTTGACGGTCATGGCCACTACGCGCTGGTGAACTCGCGCGGCGACTTGCCCAAGTACGTATCCAAGGATCGAATGGCGGGCAGTGCGGAGGAATATCGCGCCGTGGTGCAAGGTTCGATCGCGCACTTTGGCACATACGTAGTAAACGAAGCAGACAAAACCATCACCTTTCGCATAGAGACGAGCACATTCCCGAACTGGAATGGGGTTGAGCAGCGCAGGCCGTTTGTCCTCTCGGGAGATGAGCTCAGGTGGACCACTCCTGCAGCCTCCGGAGGCGGCTCGGGAGAGGTCGTGCTAAAGCGAGCCAAATGAATTTGGCGCACACAGGCCGGGTGCTTGCCGCCGCCCCCCTCGGGATGGCCGACTCCAGCGGAACGGACCCGCTTCGCGATCTCGATCCGTACCTGAAAGCCAAGTGACTGGTCGGGAAAGCTAGGTACCAAGTTGACGTAACCTGGCGTTCGACCGAGCGCCCGGCTAACAACTACTTCCAACGTCCGGTTTCCGTAGGGCTCAATGACGGCAGTGGGTCGGGAAGAGCCGACCAACGAGCGACTGGGGAATGTGGTGTTACAGACGGCTTCGGCCGCTGGCCGGTTTTTCCCCGCGGACATTCTCCGCCGACACTGACATGAGCATGGCTTCGACGCCTGCGGGGCAGACCATGGTCGCCCGAATTGTGCGACGCATCGTGCGGGAGGTGTGATGGATGATACCGCGGACGTCATCGTGGTCGGGTCCGGAGGGTTGGGGGCGGCCACGGCCTACTTTCTCGCCAAACGCGGAGCAGGGCGCATCGCACTACTGGATCGTCACGATATTGGCTCGCAGACTTCGCCGCGCGCGGCAGGCATGGTGAGCACGCTGCGAAAGAGCGATCTGATGATCGGCCTGATTCGGCAGGCAGCGGCCAAAATCCGTAGCTTCACCGAAGACACCGGCCAGCCGCTCGACTGGGTGCACTCAGGTAGCCTCAAGGTGGCGCGTCGGCCGGAGGACGGTGAAGTCCTGGAGGATGACCTCGTCCGTGGCAAGCGTTACGGCCTGGACGTCGCACTCATTGCGCCCGAGGACGCAAAGGGGCTTAACCGTTCCTGCAGGTCCGGGACGTCGTGGCGATACTGCGCATCGGTGATGACCTGTACTTCAACCCGGCGCAACTGGCGGTAGGATTCGCCCGCGCGGCCCAAAGCTGTGGGGTGGAACTGCTGCCAAATATGACGGCCAACCGTGTACTGATCGAGGCGGGCCGCGTGACCGGTGGCGAGACCCCGCGAGGAGTGATCCATGCGCCTGTCGTCGTCGACGCCGCGGGTGCCTGGACGCGGCAGGTTGCGGAGGCCAGTGGCATCCGGGTTCCGCTCGTGCCAACCGCGCAGCAACCGTTCGTGACCGAACCCTTGTCTGGCGCGTTGGCGACGTTGCCAATGGTACGCATCATGGATGCCGCGGTTTATATGCGACCCTGTGATGGCGGGTTTCTATGGGGCGTGTATGAAGAGGATCCCAAGCTCTTCGACATGACGGATCTTAGCGAGGACTTTGACGTCAAGGACCTGCCACTCGATGCCGGGGTTCTGTGGCAGTATGCACGCGACGTACAGGCGCAGCTCCCGATTCTTCTTAAGGCACCGGTTCGAAAGCATCGTGGCGGGCTGCCGACGATGACTGCCGACGGACAACACATCGTGGGGCCGGCGCCGCATGTTCGGGGTTTCTACTTCGCCAGCGGGTGCAATGTCGCAGGCCTTTCCATCTCGCCAGCACTAGGCGACGTCTTGGCGTCGTGGATACTCGACTGCGCGCCGCCGATTGATCTCACACCTCTTACAATCAGCCGGTTTGGCGAGGGCCCCTGGCCGGAAGATGAACTCAGGAAGCAAGCTGCCTGGCAATACAGGCATTTCTATGGCGCCAGGTAGGGCTGTGGGCCTGGAATATGTCCATCGGCCCCTCCTCATCGACGATCACGTGGATCAGTTCTAGGCAAGAATGGCCAAAGCCTGGGTAGCTCGTTGCCGGGATTGCGGTCCCAGCATCCGCTTCTGGGCCGTCACAACCGTCTGCCATGACACGACGGAATGATCCAAAAGAATCGGTAACAGACCGGCTAGAGACTGGCGGAGGTCGCTTGCCGGCCATCTTCGGCTATCCAGCAAATCGAAAAATTCCGCGCCCGAACGACAGGTAACTAGTTGGGAACCGGCCACTCGACGAGTAAGTCGTCAGCACACATTCAGCGTCAAAGGAAGCGGCCATTGTGGAACGACCGCGTCCGGATGCCGATGGGCGGTAAGGTCGCTATGCGACCCATGCATTCCGTGGTCATGCAGTATTGTTGCCGTATAAGGGCATGTTCGAATCTAACGTTTGTGGTGGTGGGGGAGGGTCGCTGTGTTTGAAGAGCCCCACAAAGGCGAACCACCCGCCGCGCACCTCTGCCATGGTGCTGCCATCCAATTCTTCAACACAGGACAGATCCTTGATTACGAGAGTAGTCATTGCGGTTCTCCTTGAGGGTGGCTGTGAGCATTGACGGGCTCACTAGAGCCTTCGCATATCGTGTGCCAGCAGGGCTCAAACGACCTGACTCGGTACCTAACTCGCGGAACAATAAGAGCATTGTCGAAACTCTACTCGCCATTTAGTGTCTGGACGCGGCCAACCTGTCTGCTGTGGGCCAACAGGTTGGAGGCGGGCTGTTCACAGGGGCACAACACTCGCCAGGCGTGTCTCCCCATACATCAAATGTGCGAGCCGACACCCTGATTAGCGCACGGGATGCTGAGTATCAGGCGCCAGCGGAAGCTTGCTGGAAGCGTCTTCCTAGCTCTTTAACCGCTTTCGGGAGACGGTTGTACCCACTGTGGTCCCGGAGGTCCAGATCCACACCTTACTTCGAACAGATTGGCACACGCGAGAACATCCGCGTTCTTGCTGAACGTGATCCCCAAGCGGCACGCACTGTCGCTGCCGTGGTCGCCGACAGAGCAGCTATGCCAATGGATCATGTCTCGGAGGCTGCTCTAGCAAACCAAAAGCAAGAACGACGGCCAGTTAACTCCAGCGCTATAAACGTAAGCAAAGGGGTGGATCCGGCCATCGCCACCGTTGGGTCGGATGGCGCTTTCGCGGCTGACTCGGCCCTTCGGCGCTGCGCGATCGAATGGCTCAGAAGGGTCGAGAGCGGCAGTTCGGCGTTCTTCAAAGCGGACACTCCTGATGAACTCAGAAGGCCAACCGCCCGCCGGCGGCTTTAGCCGAGGGAGAGACGGCCGCTGCCCTGGGCTCGGATGACCGCTCGTTGCCGCATACCGGCCGTTCGGCAGGCCGAGGCAGGACGCTTATTTGCTGTATCGGCCCAACACCCCAAATTCTGGCAAACGTGTTTCGCGCTCGTCGGCCGGTTGGGGGTTGCCCCCCCAACCTAAGCGCGAGAAGAGACATCAGTTCACCACTCCGTTGAGGCTGCTCTTGAAGCGTGCGGCTACTGCATCGGCGCCACGCGAGAGAATCATCATATCCACGGCCACGGCGACAAACATTGCGCCGAGCGCCAAGCACTCGTGCGCGCGGTTCTCGTCTACCATCAGAATCCCTGGCGCCTTGCCACAGGCCTTGATGCGCCGGATTGCGTTATCGATTGCGGCGCGCACGGCAGGGTGCGTCGGATTGCCAGGGTAGCCCAGGCTGGCGGCCAGGTCGGCCGGCCCGATGAATACGCCATCCACGCCTTCGACGCTGGCAATCGCTTCCAGGTTCTCCAGGGCTTCGCCGGTTTCGACCTGCACGAGCAGACACAACTCGTCATTGCACCGCTGCATATAGTCTGTGGTGCGGCCGAAGCGTGTCGCGCGTACCGTAGCGCCGCCCACGCCGCGAACGCCGAAAGGCGGGTATCGCAGTGCGGCTACCGCGGCGATGGCCTCGGCTTCGGTCTGGACATAGGGCAGCAGCAGCGTCTGGGCGCCGATATCCAGGAATCGCTTGATAAGGACCTTGTCATTCCACGCGGGCCGGACCACCGCCGATGTCATGCGATCCGGGTCGGCGGCAACTGCTTGAAGCTGCTGGAGAACCATGGAGACTTCGTTAGGCGCATGTTCGGTGTCGAGCATGATCCAATCGAAGCCGGCGCCTGCCATGATTTCCGCGGTGTAGTGGCTGGCTAGCGCGGACCAGATACCGATCTGCGGCCGGCGCTCGAGCAAGCCTCGCTTGAAACGATTGACAGCGACAGCCATGTCTTTGCTCCTTGTTTCTATTCTCTCGRCGTCCGGGGGTCAACCGAAATGGCAGGAGACGGTCCCGAAGTCGCCATAGTCTGCAATCACGGTGTCGCCTTTCGCCACGTCCAACGGGCGAATGAACGAACCGGCCAGAATAACCTCTCCTGCCTGCAGGGTGACACCGTACCGATGCAGCCGATTGGCAAGCCATACCACGCCATAGGCGGGATGGTTAAGTACGCCGGCCGCCAGGCCGGTCTCCTCGACCTCGCCATTCTTGCTGACGATGGCCCCGATGCGGCGAAGGTCGGTATCCACTAATCTGGGACGGAAAGGCCGCCCTCCTAGTACTAGCGCAGCATTGGCGGCGTTGTCCGATATCGTGTCGAGCACGGTGCGTGTGCGTCCGCTACCCGGGTCGATCCGCTGGATTCGTGCATCCAGGACCTCCAGCGCCGGCGTGATATAGGCCGTGGCGTCCAGGACGTYGAACAACGTGCACTCTGGTCCGGATAGTGGCTTGTCGAGAACGAAGGCCAGCTCCGCCTCGATTCGGAGTTGCATGAAGCGATCGGTTGGAATGGTTGTGCCATCGCGATAGAACATATCGTCAAGGAGCACGCCGAAATCTGGCTCGCCGATATTCACTGCACGCTGCATGGCCTTGGAAGTCAGGCCTATCTTGTGGCCCTTGATGGTACGGCCATTCTCCTGCTTGAGCGCAATCCAGGCGTGCTGGATCGCATAGGCATCGTCAATCCGCATTTCCGGATAGTCAAGCGAGAACTGCCGACACGGAGTGCGTGTCCTCTCGGCCTGCTCCAGGCGCAGCGCGGCTTCCTTCAATTGATCCGGGGTCATGCTTAGGCTTCCTCCGCGCGAACGGTATTTGACAGGATGCCCACACCCTGTACCTCGACCTCCACGACATCACCTGGCGTCAAGAAGCGCGGAGGGTCGAAGCGGATACCTGCACCAATTGGCGTACCGGTGGCGATCACGTCGCCGGGATTGAGCGTGGCGAACTGCGACAGATATGACACCAGGTAGTCGAATGGAAACATCAGATTCGCCGTACTGTCGTCTTGGCGAACCTCGCCGTTGACGCGCGTCGTGACTCGAACATCGTTGTAGCTCTCGAACTCGTCTGATGTGACCAGCCAAGGGCCGATTGCCCCGGAGGCGTCGAAATTCTTCCCCTGCGTGACGTTGAATTTTCCGTGATGAAGCCAGTCGCGAATGGTGCCTTCGTTGATGCAGGTCAGCCCTGCGATATGGACGGCGGCCTGCTCCCTCGCAATGCGGCGACCCTGGCGGCCGATAACTATGCCAATCTCGCCTTCATAGTCGAGCTGTAGCGACTCGGGCGGACGCAACAATGCCTGACCATGGCCGACAAGGGAGGCGGGCGTACGCATGAACACGCTCGGGTATTTTGGCAGTTGACTGTTGTCCTTGTATTCCGCATTGCGATGCGCATAGTTCACGCCGATACAGAAGATCTTCTCTGGCGCGGCAATCGGAGGGAGAAGCTGCGCGGTGGACAGCGAATGGTCCGCCTCTGCACCAGTCAGGGCCGCGCGGGCACGGGCCAGCGCGGATTCGCCGCCCTCCAGCAAGGCTTTTACAGAGGCGATGTCAGGCAGGCGCCGACCGAGATCGACGATGCCCGAGGGGACGTCGTTGCCGATGGCCACGCCCCAAGAGACGGTTTTGCCGGAGCGATAGGTTACGAGTTTCATGCGTTGAATCCGAAGAAGTTCGCCGGGTTGTCGACCAGGATTTTTTTCAATACGGACGGGTCGGGCGCAAATCGGTAAAGAAGCTCGAGCAATGCACCCTCGTTCGGTGGTTGCTTGACCGAGACCGGATGGGGCCAGTCGCTGCCCCAGACGCAACGGTCCGGCGCAGCGTCAATCAGGCGCTGCGCAAGCGGCACCACATCGTCCCACGGCGCACCGGCCAAAGAGATCTTTTCGCTCAGGGACAGCATGACCCAATAGTTTCCGCGCTTGAGCAGCTCAAGCATCTTTGCGAGGCTGGGATCGGCATCGCCTTTGCTTGGATCAGCGCGGCCCATGTGGTCCAGCAGGATCGGCGCGTCAAGCTTCTCGAACGCACTGAGCTGCGCGGCGATGCCACTGGGCTCAGGCTGCAACTTGACATACCAGCCCAACTCTTTGATCCGCGCAAACGCCCGGTCCTGCTCGGCCTGAGTGAGACTGATGCCAAGGCCGGCGCGCGTGAATCGCGCGCCGCGCACACCTGCCTCGTGCAGCTTGGCGAGGTAGGCATCATCGCACTCGGTAAGCACAGCGGCATTGGCACAGGCGAGATAGTTGCGCGGTCCGTCGCCAGCGTTGAGATGCGCGAGCGCATCCAGGACTACGGCGTGATCGGCGCCATAGGTGGTGGCCTGCACGATCACGCCGCGGGTGATCCCAAGTGTGCGATGCAGGCGTTGCGCCACTTCCCAGGTAGCGGTTGGCATCTCATAGGCTGCGCCGGGCCGCACCGGAAACCGGTCGCGCGGTCCAAACACGTGGAACTGACTGTCACAACTGAACGTTGGCGGCAGCGGTACCGGGGCGCGCGGATTACGGTCGAACGGCAAGTATTCTGGCATGGTGGCTGACCCGGAACGACCGGGATTCCTTGGCTAGTGGAAGTAGGAAGGCGAAAGGCCTGGCGCCGCGAACGGCTGGCGGCTCACGCGATATAGGCGGTGAAGTCGCACTCCACCAGCTTGCCCATGTCGAGGTCTGCTTGCATGGTATGGCGCGCTGGTCGCGATCCGGGATTAGGGAACATGTCGAGCCACGGCGTGTTGAGGGCGGGCCGCTGGCTACGATCCCTCATCCAGACCGTGATCTTGACGATGTCGTCCGTCGTTCCACCGGCGGCCTCAACAATGCGTTTCACATTGGCCAGCATGTAGATGCACTGTGCTTCAATCGTGGACGCTGGCTTCCCGGTTGCAGGATCGTTGCCCTGGATGCTGCCGCTCATTAGCAGAGGGCCGATGCGACAGCCCGCCGGAATGGGGTTCTTGTGGCTGAAACCTTCGACGTAGACGCTAGTGCGACAGGGCGGAGCACTCCGCTCGAGCGCTGCAGCCACGCTCACTCGGCCGTGATGTTGGCCTGCTTGATCAGCGGTGTCCATCGGTTGTCCTCCTTGGTCAGGAATTGAGTGAATTGCTCAGGCGTACTGCCCCGCGCTTCAGCGCCAAGGGTCTGAAACTTGGCCTGTACAGACTTGTCGGCAAGAACTCTCTGCAGTGCCTCGGAAAGACGCCGCACAATCTCCTTCGGCGTGCCCGCAGGCGCGAGAACGCCGGTGAAGGTTTCGGCGGTGAGGTCCGGGAAGCCGGACTCCTGCAATGTGGGCACATTGGGCAATTGCGGCAGGCGTTTGGCCGAACCGACTGCCAGGGCACGCGTGCGGCCTTGCTGAATGAAGGGCAACGCCACGGACAGTTGATCGAAGTTGAACTGAACCTGACCGCCGAGCAAGTCGGTGGTGGCAGGGGCGTTACCTTTGTAGTGAACAGTGACCCAGTGCGCGCCTGTCTTGTTCTGCAGATACTCGCTCACCAAGTGGTTCTGCGTACCGGGGCCGGGCGAAGCCATGGTGAGCGTGTTGCCAGGCTTCTTCGCCGCCTCGATGAGA
The DNA here is from genome assembly GCF_056399905.1 of Cupriavidus sp. 01L46. Taxonomy (NCBI): domain Bacteria; kingdom Pseudomonadati; phylum Pseudomonadota; class Betaproteobacteria; order Burkholderiales; family Burkholderiaceae; genus Cupriavidus; species Cupriavidus sp. 01L46. The sequence goes on along the minus strand of NZ_JBFTSF010000067.1, from coordinate 80,410 downwards.
TCGGTCACCGTCTTGTATTGCGTGGAGGCATTGACCTGCAGCACGATCGGCGTGAATGACACCGAACTGACGGGCTCGAAGTCCTTTCTCCAGTTGTAGCTGTCCTTCTTGAAGATGATCGGCGAGAACAGGATGGGCCCATTGGCGCCCATGAATAGCGTGTACCCGTCGGACTTCGCCCTTACCACCGCTTCTGCACCGATCATCCCGCCGGCACCCGGCTTGTTATCGACCAGAAAGGGCTGTTTGAATATCGTCTGCAATTGCTCCCCGATGATGCGCGCGGCGGAGTCGACGTTGCCGCCCGGTGGGTAGGGCACCACCAGGCGCACCGGCTTGTCGGGCCACGTCTGCGCCAATGCCGGGGATGTCATAGACATTAGGGCCGCTGCAAGTACAGCGCTGCTGGCACCCAAAGCACAGTTCCATTTCATAGCGAAAGTCTCCTTGCGTCGTCTCATGCGCTGGCAGCGAAAGCATCCGGCGGGCGACACAGTCACTCTACAAACCGACGTCCATATGTTGCAACGCAATATGCGCGTTATGTTCCATAATGTGGACTCATCGGCAAAAGGCAGGCGGCCGGTAGTCTCGGACCCGTGCACAATTTTCTTCATCGCAACTCATTCCTTCGCATGCCATGCAGATCTTCGCTGACAGCCTTTCGCCTGAAGCCACATATCGCCTCCTTAGCGGAGTAGTGGTGCCTCGCCCAATCGCTTGGATCACGACGCTCTCGCCCGAAGGGGTGGTGAATCTCGCGCCGTTTTCCTGCTTTACCTTCGTGTCGAACAAGCCTGCGCTGATTGGCGTGAACATCGGGCGCAAGGCCGGCGTGCGGAAGGACACGGGCAGCAACATCCATGAACTCGGCGAGTTCGTGATCAATATTGGCGATGCCTCGCATCTGGAAGCTATCCACCTCAGCAGCATCGAGCACCCGCCGCAAGTGAGCGAAGTGGAGGAACTCGGCCTGGCGACGCTGCCATCAACCAAGATTCGCACGCCGCGGCTGGCAGATGTCCCGGTCAGCATGGAATGCAAGCTGGAACGCGTGATCGCGTTCGGAGACACCGGCGCGGAATTCATCGTTGGGGAGGTGCTGACCTACCATCTTCGCGACGGCTTGTATCGCGACGGCAAGGTGGACACACGGGAACTCAATCCCGTCTGCCGCATTGGCGGGCCCAATTACGCCAGYCTGGGCGAGATCTTCACGCTGCGCGGGGTGGCGCAGACGGCAAAATCCGTGCTGAAGCCAGGCGCGTGAAAAAGGCCGCGAACTATACCAGCGGGGAGACGCCGGCCCCGATGTCCGAGGACACTGCCGCCCTGGCGGACCARGGCCACAAGGGTGCGGACGGCGCCCAGAGCATCCGCCGCGCGCTGGCCGTCCTGCGGATCGTCGCGACGGGGCAAGAGCGCGGGGTAAGACTGGTCGACGTGGTGAGGAGCACGGGGTTGAGCCGCCCGACCGTACATCGCATCCTCCGCGTTCTGGTCGAGGAAGGTGCGGTCGAGCAAGATGCTGGCACCCGCCGGTACCTGATCGGCAACGAAGTGACACTGCTGGGTCTCGCACGGGCGGCGCGCTTTCCGCTTCGCGCCGTTGCCGAACCTTACATGCAATACTTGAGCGAGACATTGGGCGATACGACATTCCTGACCGTTGCCAACGGAGACGACTCGGTTTGCATCGGACGCTGGCCAGGCAGCTACCCCGTCAAGGTGCTGTCTATTGACGTCGGTGCGCGCCGGCCGCTAGGCGTCGGCGTGAGTGGATTGGTGCTGCTCGCTGCTTTGCCGGACGATGAGCTCGAGCGGATAGTCCGGCGCAATGCACAGCGTCTCGCATCGCTACGGATCGATACAAGAGAACTGGTGTCGCGTGCGCACGAGGTCCGCCGGCGAGGCTATGCCTACGCACCGGTTGGCGTAGTCCCAGGGTCGCGTGCGGTGGCTGTACCCGTCTACGATGCAGCAGGCATGGTTGTAGCAGGGATGGCGCTTGCCACCATCACGGACCGTCTGCCAGATTCCCGCCTGACTTCGATAATCAAGGAGATGGAGAGGCAGGCAGATCTGATACGGAAGCGAATTGTTGAGATGCAACGCTCGAGAGAGTGAGCGGCAACCCCGCCATGCGGTTTAGTCCACTGGCCGGGTACAGTCGCTGGCCACGTTTGAACTGGGGCGCTGTCGAGCCTTAGGAACCCATCTGACTGTTGATAAAGGCTCGGATTTGTCCGGCGGGGGAATGGTGCCGCAGTACATTCATCTAGCATTTTTTTGTCACGCAGGACAAGCTCCAAGACGATCTCAAAGTGGCTCGATGCGGCGTGTTCCAAGGTGGCCAATAGATTCGACTGATGAGGTCTCAGCGCTTTATCCATCTCTTGCTGAGACCGCATATCGCGCTGGCGTGGCATCTCGACGAAAACGTCGAGGCCGATCCCATGATGCCGCGCACATGCCGCGCGGAGATTGAGGCGCTTAACGCACTTTCAAGGCCGCGAACCCATCGGGCGGTTCCGCTTTCGTCCCGATGCGACAAGCCTCGGCGGCGAGCGTAGTTCGCACTAGACTGAAGAACGCAGAACTGGCATCCGGATGATCCGAACAATGCGCAAGCTCGAAGGCGTGGCCGGCTTCGTCGCCGTAGTGGAAGCTGGCGCGATCAGCGGGGCCGCGCGCCGCGTCCATCTGTCCAAATCCGTCGTCAGCGAGCGCTTGGCCGATCTGGAAAAAATTTCTTTGGGAGCGACCCTGCTGAGACGCACGACACGACGGCTGGCGCCTAGCCGGAATGGCGCACCGCCTCCAGATCCGGAGTCCATCGACATCGTCCACGCTGAAGTCCGATGCGTGCCTGCGCGATTAGGCACGTTTGTCGAGTGCGTCCGCACCGCCATCGGCAGCCCAGCGTACCAGGACGAGTGGGCCGGCCCTCACGACCCCGCCGAAGTCGCCTAGATCGCCGGTGACCCGCATGGCGCCTGACGCTCGCTACTCTGTCCGCCTGTTCGGCGAGTTCCATCTCGACGGCGCCGACGCGCCGATGCCTGACGCGAATTCTCCCCGCTTGCAGGCGCTGCTTGCCTATCTGATTTTGCATCGGGACGTGCCGCAGTCGCGCCAGCAACTCGCCTTCCTGTTCTGGCCCGATTCCACGCAAGCGCAGGCACGCAACGCATTGCGTCAGCTCCTGTTTCATCTACGCAAGTCATGGCCGCACGCAGCCAGTTTCGTCCACGCCGACGCGCAAATGGTGCGATGGTTGCCCGATTCCGCGTTCGATCTCGATATCGCGCAGTTTCAGTCGGCCCTGGCCACCGCGGCGCGGGCCGCAAGCAACAACGACGCGGCCACCGAGGAAGGGCTCCTGACGCATGCAGTGGAACTGTATCGGGGCGACCTGCTAGCCAGTTGTTACGATGAATGGATCGCCCCGCAGCGCGATCAGTTGCGCGAAGCGTGCATCGCGGCGCTCGTGCGGCTCAGCCAGTTGAGCGAGGACAGACGCGACTATGCAAAGGCGTTGAAACACTCGCAGCAGTTGCAGCGGCTCGACCCATTGCGCGAGCCCACCTATATGGCGTTGATGCGCCTGCATGCCCTGAATCACGATCATGCATCCGCGCTGCGCACCTATCGCAACTGCGTTGAAACGTTCACGCGCGAGCTGGGCATCGTGCCGAGTGACGCCTTGCGCGAGGCCTATGCGCGCCTTGCTGCCCAGGCTGCGCCAACACAGCGTCGACGCCCACGGGACCCAATGATCGGACGCCACGAGGAATGGCGGCGGCTTCTCGAAGTGTGGCAGCGTAGTCAGCTTGGCGACAAGCAGTTCGCCCTGATCTCGGGCGAGGCGGGCATCGGCAAGTCGCGCCTGGCGGAGGAATTGCTCGTGCACCTTTCCGGGCAAGGCTTCACCACGACGCACTCGCGGGCGTACGCGGCCGAGGGGAAGGTCGCGTTTGCGCCGGTCACCGGTTGGCTGCGCAGCCCGGCCTTGCACGAAGCGATGGGCGGACTCGACAGACTGTGGCTGACCGAAGTCGCGCGCCTGTTGCCAGAGCTGCTGACGCAACAACCTGGCCTGCCTCCACCTTCGCCACTCACCGAGTACTGGCAGCGCCAGCGGTTCTTCGAAGCGCTGGCGCGCGCCGTGCTGGCGAGAGACGGGCCGCTGCTGCTGCTGCTCGACGATTTGCAATGGTGCGATGCGGAGACGCTGGAATGGCTACGCTTCCTGATGCGCTTCGACGTGAGCGCGAAGCTCCTCGTGGTCGCCACGGCGCGGCATGAAGACATCACGCCCTTGCACGCCGTGAGCCGGCTGCTTGACGCCTTGCGGCGCGACGACCAGCTCACCGAGATGTTGCTGGGCGCGCTGGATGCCGCCGAAACTGCGAAGATCGCGGCGCAGATCATCAATCGGCCGCTGGCCGATGCGGAGGCAACCCGGCTATTCGAGGAAAGCGAAGGCAATCCCCTGTTCACGGTCGAGATGATGCGCGCCCGGTCCGACACCGCGACGGGCGGCGGCACGCCGCTCGGCACGGTCCCGAAGTTGCCCACTTGAACAGGCGCCAGACAATGATCTCGACGCTGCCAGCGCGCAGATTGCCGCGCACTACGAACAGGCGGGCCTGCCAACCGATTCAGCCGCGTTCTATCGGCGCGCGGCCGGCGTTGCGCAGAGCGTGTACGCCTATGACGATGCCATCGCCCTGTTGCGGCGCGGGCTGGCGCAAGCCGATCAGATCGTCGATCCGCAAGTGCGCGCCMGGCAGTCGCTGGCATTGCAACTCGACCTTGCGCCGCCGATTCGCATTTCCCGTGGGTGGGCGGCACCGGAGCTCGACACGCCACTGCGGCGCGCCGTGGAGCTCAGCAGACAGACGGGCGACTTCGGTCAGCAGGCGCGCGCCCAGGTCAGCCTTGCCTTCTTTCTCGTCGTCAGTGCGGAGTTTGCCCAGGCGCGGAGCCTGAGCGAGGAACTCATCGCGGGATTGGGCACGTCCGGGTCGGGTACCTACGCGTCGATGGCATGGACCAACATCATGGGAAGCCTGGTCCAGCAGGGTGACTGGGCGGCGGCGGAGCCAGCGTATCAACACGCGATCGGCGCTTATGACGAAACCCAGCACGCCGAGCATGTGTCGTTGATGGGCGGAAACTTCGGCGTGCTGGCCTCGGCGTGGTCGGCCCATGCATTCTGGTTCATGGGGCTCGCCGATCAGGCCCTCCGGCGTGGACGCGAAGCGCTGGAGATGGCAAACCGGCTGGCACACCCGTTCTCCCAGGCGCTGGCGCTGTCTTATCTTGCAACGCAGCATGCCCTGCGCCGGCAGCACGGCCTGACGCTTCACTACGCCCGACAGGCACGTTCGATCGCCGATCAGTACCACGTCGGCTACTACCTTGCCTGGGCTGACGTGCTGCTCGCCTGGGCCAATGCAAGGCAGTCGCCCGGGGCCGGCGCCGTGGCGGCAATGCGAGCGGCGATCGAGGGCTTTCATGGCACCGGCGCGCGCCTGCGGCTGCCGCTGTATCTCGGCATGCTGGCGGAATGCCTGGGTGACGTGGGCGAGACCGAAGCCGCGCTTGCGGCGCTGGATCAGGCGCTCCACCATGCGGAGCACACTGGCGAGCACTGGCTGGACGCGGAGCTCTATCGCCTGCGCGGCGAGCTTCTGCTGCAACGCAGCGCCAACCTGGCCGAAGCCGAATCGTCGCTGATCAAGGCGATCGAGATCGCTGCCGCCCAACGGGCTCGCCCTCTCGAGCTGCGCGCCGCGCTGTCGCTGGCGGCGTTGCGCGAGCCACGGGAGGGCATCGGCGCGCGCCGGGTGGTCGAGCCGCCGCTCGCCCGATTCGCCGAGGGCTTCGACCAGCCCGACATCGTCCGGGCGCGCGCATTACTGGCGCGTTAGTCATGGTTTGGCCGCGCCGGGCCAGCCGCGTCGGAGATTGGCGCATATAACGGCGCGCCTAACGCCTTTCAAACGCCGAGGTTGATAAAACTCCTGCATACCAACCGGACAGGAGGCAACCATGGAAGGTGCTCTGAGTGAAAGCGTCGCCACCGCGCTGAAGCCGCATTTTCGGGGGCAATTGATTCAGCCTGGCGATGCGGCCTATGACCAGGCACGCGCGGTGTACAACGGCATGATTGACAAGCGCCCGGCATTGATCGCGCGCTGCACGGATGTCGCCGACGTCATTGCGGGGGTGAACGCCGCGCGAGACAGCGGTATGCTGCTGGCCGTACGTGGCGGTGCGCACAATGGCGCGGGGCTCGGCACATGTGACGGCGGATTGGTGGTCGACCTGTCGCCGATGAAAGGCGTGTTTGTCGATCCGAAGCGCAGCACCATCCGGGCTGGTGGTGGCTGCACCTGGGGCGATGTGGACCACGCCGCCAGCGCCTATGGACTGGCGACGCCGAGCGGTTTCATCTCGACCACGGGCGTGGGTGGGCTGACGCTTGGCGGGGGCATTGGCTACCTTAGCCGCGCCTACGGCCTGACGATCGATAACCTGCTCAGCGCCGAGGTCGTTCTGGCCGACGGGCGACTGGTCAATGCCAGCAGCGACGAGAACGCGGAGCTGTTCTGGGCGCTGCGCGGCGGTGGCGGCAACTTCGGCGTGGTCACCTCATTCGAGTTCAAGGCCCATCCTGTCGGCACGGTCTACGGCGGCCCGATGCTGTGGCCGGTGGACCAGGCGCGCGAGTTGATGACGTGGTGGCGCGATTTCATCCTGACTGCACCGCAAGACATCAATGGCTGGTTCGGCTTTGTGACGGTGCCGCCCGGGCCGCCGTTCCCCGAGTCTGTCCACCTGCAGAAGATGTGCGCCGTGGTGTGGTGCTACACCGGCCCACTCGATCAGGCCGAGGCGCGCTTCAAGCCGATTCGCGACGCCATGCCGCCAGCGGTGGACTTTGTCGGCTCCGTTCCTTGGCCGGCCTTGCAGAGCCTGTTCGACGCGCTGTATCCGCCTGGCCTGCAGTGGTACTGGAAAGCCGACTTCGTGAGCGACCTAAGCGACAAGGCCATCGACCTGCACATCAAGTATGGGCACCAGTTACCGTCCATGCACTCGACCATGCACCTGTATCCCATCAACGGCGCGGCGCATCGCGCGGGCCCCAATGACACCGCGTTCAGCWATCGCGATGCGAGCTTCGCCAGCGTGATTGTCGGCGTCGATCCCGACCCGGCCAACAACGACCGCATCGTGCAGTGGGCCAAGGACTACTGGCTGGCGCTGCATCCGCACTCGGCTGGCGGCGGCTACATCAACATGATGATGGACGAAGGCAACGACAACGTGAAAGCTGCCTATCGCGACAACTATGCGCGACTGGCGGAGATCAAGCGCAAGTACGACCCTGCAAACCTGTTCCGCGTGAATCAGAACATCAGGCCCGCCTGAGGGGAGCCGACGGTTGCGACTGCTGAAATCATCGTGGGAGTCGCCGCCCTGATTCCCGGCGACTCCCACGCCCCTTGCCTGCCGGAATCGCGAGGAGAAGTTCATGAGCAAGCTGGTTTGCGCCGGGCTCGCAGCCCTGGTGCTTTTCACTGCCTGCACTGACGCCGGGAGGAGCGTGGACTGTGCCGGCGGCATATCGATGGGTGGGTTGGGTGCAAGGGAAGCGCTGGATGAAATGGCTGGCGCAGCTTTTCCGATGAACGGCGGGCAGTTTTCGCTCTATCTGTTCCGATAGGCCTGGCCCTGCGGGAGACCTATAAAGAAGGCGTGCCGACCACCGGTTACGCCTCGATGAATCCCGATTGTCCCGCCATCCTCAACGCCTCCTTGTTGACGGCACGGCCGTCGCGAAGGATCAGCACTTCGAGCACGGCACGCTCGCGCGGGGCCAGCGCCAACGGTGATCCGTCGAGGATGAAAGTGCGGCTGAGGCCATCATAGCCGAGGGGGCCGCAGCGCAACTGCTGGTTTACGTGGCCGTGGCTACAATACCTGATCTCCCGTGGAATGGCCGAGGTTTTGGCCGAGTTGCGGCGCGACGGCCGCAATGCTCTGGAACTGAAAGGCCATGGCCGCGCGAGCGGCAAACAGGACGGCAAGCATGGTCCAGCGGCTGTGCACCTGATTCCCCACAATGCCAATACCATGTGCTAGGCGGAGGGTCTGATGTTCTGATTCAGGCGAAAGAAGTTGGCCGGGTCGTACGTGGCTTTGAGCGCGGCGAGGCGCGCGTAGTTTTCACCATAGGCGGCGCGCACGCGGTCCTCGCCCTCGTCACCGAGGTTGTTCGCATAGACGCCTCCAGTCGAAAAGGGCTTGACGGCGCTCCACACGTCGCGCGCCCAGCGGGTGGCCTCAGCCTCCTCGGCCGGATCATCCCAGATCGAGATTGGGAAGCAGTCGTAACGCGCATCGCGATTCGCATAAGCCGTTGCCGACGCGGGAACGCGGGCAATGGCGCCGCCGACGTGCTGGAACACCAGCAGCGAAGAAACCGAGGGCGCAAGCGCATAGGTCTCGAGAAGGGTGTCGATGGCGGCGTCGGTGAGCGTGTGCAGATACTGCGCCTTCCAGTAATAGCGGCGTCCGCGCGGAAAGAGGCTGTCGCCGCCGGACTGGATCTGAAGGTAGGGAATCGGGGCCAGCTTGCTCTCGACCGGGTCGCCGTGCTCCAGGAGTGGACGGATGATACGCTCGCCGACCTCGTTCGCGCCGCAGTAGCAGGCCGAAATGTTGAAGAAGCGCTCGCCCGAGGGGGCCGTCACGAGGGCGGCGTCCACACTGAGCTCGTCCGGGGCCCGGGCGCAGAAATCATCGTAGAACCGCATCGCATCGCGCGCGCCGTCGTAGGGGTGGCGTACCGAACCCACCAGCAGTGCCGGCCCGACCGGGTGGAGTTGGTATTCGAAGGCGGTGACGATGCCGAAGTTGCCGCCGCCTCCGCGCAATCCCCAGAACAGGTCCCTATTCGCGACGGCGCTGGCTTTCACAAGCCTGCCATCCGCCAGCACGACATCGGCGGCCAGAAGGTTGTCACAGGCCAGGCCGTGTTTGCGCCCGARCTTGCCAAACCCGCCGCCCAAGGTCAGTCCGGCAATGCCCGTGTCGCTATTGATGCCCATCGTGGTGGCCAGTCCATGGGCGTGTGTGGCAGCATCGAACTCGCCCAGGCTCAGGCCGGCTTCGGCACGAACCACGCGCCGCGCCGGGTCGACGGCGATGTGCTTCATGCGAGACAGATCGATCACAATCCCATCGTCGCAAACCGACAAGCCAGCCACATTGTGTCCGCCGCTGCGGACCGCGACGAGGTGGTTGCCCGATCGGGCGAACGTCACTGCTTCGATGACATCGGCCGTGCTGGCGCAGTACACGACCATGGCCGGCCGCTTGTCCACCGCGCCGTTCCAGACCTTGCGCGCATCCTCGTAGCCTGGATCGTCGGGGAGGACCACATCTCCGTCAAGTTTGCGCCGCAGTGCGTTGAGAGCTGATGCCGGCCGACTGGCCCCGAGGCTGTTGATTGATGGTCCAGTGCCCATGCTTATCCCCATTTATTCGGTTTGATCGGGGTCAATTCCATCCGACCGGGACCATGCTGTCACGCGCTCTTTCGCATGGCAAAATCAAAGAACTCAGCTCCAGGTGAGGAAAACTCATCTACGCCCATGAGAAAGCTGCCCCCTCTGCGATCGCTGCAGGCCTTTGAGGCTGCCGCTAGGCTTGGCAGTTTCAAGGCGGCGGCCGCGGAACTCCATGTGACGCCCACGGCCATCAGCCATCAGATCCGGCTGCTGGAAGAGACGTGTGGGCAACGCCTGTTCCAGCGCCACCCGCGGCCTCTGGTGCTGACGGGCGCGGGTGCGAGGCTRTATCCGGCGTTGCGCGATGGCTTCGATGCCCTCGTGGGCGCGGTGGCGGGGATGGCCGAATCCAGCGCGCCGATTCCGCTGCGCGTCACGAGCCCCAATGCGTTCGCGAGCCGATGGCTGGTCCCGCGTCTGCCGCAGTGGCGGGAGCGATACCCCGACATCGCGCTTGAGATCATCGGAACTGACGCGATCTTGGACCTTCGATCGGGTGACGCCGATGTGGCGATCCGCTATGCCCGGACCATGCCAACAGGATTCGTTGTGCGGGAGATCTGTCGGGACACGTTTTTCCCGATCTGCAGCCCGGCGCTATTGGTTAAGGATGGACATGCCATCGAGCGCGCGTCGGATTTGCTGCGCTTCCCCCTTATCCACTTCGACTGGATGACCCGGGATCCGCACGCCCCCACATGGCTGCAATGGCTTGCGACTGCGGGCCTGATCGATCCGAGCTTGAAGGTGGCCGACAAAATGTGGGCGCTCAGTTTCCGGGAGGAACTGCACGCCATCGACGCCGTGGTCGCGGGGCAGGGGGTCGCGATCTGCAGCGACGTTGTGGTGGGCCATGAGCTGAGATCCGGGGCACTGGTCAAGGCGCATCCCCTGTCGCTGCCAGGCTATGGCTTTTACCTGGTCGCCATGGCCCAGAACTTGCGGCAAGCGGACATTGAGGCTTTTGCAGCTTGGATGGGGGCAATGGACTGAGCGGAGCCTGCACTGCTACGAGCATTTCTGCAGCGCGTCGACGCGATGCTCGAGGAACTGGATGTGCGGGGATCCCGTGGGGGATAGTCACGAACAAGAACGGCCGGTTCGCCCAGCCCCTCGTAGTTGCTGACGGGCTGAGATGAACGAGCATGAGCATCGCGAAGACGACAAAATGCAGGCCGGACAATATGCCGGGCAAACGCGCATAGTCGCGAGCTAGTCTACGGACCCGATTGAGCCAGCCGAAGCTGCGTTCAACGACCCATCGCCGAGGCAGGAGAGCGAAGCCCTTCTTGGTTGCGGGCGGCTTGATCATCTGCAGATCCATCCCTGCGTCGCGAGCAGCTTGTGCTGGTTCGTCACAAGTGTAACCCTGGTCTGCAAAGGCGATCTTGACGGTATGGACCGCATTCGCCACGGCGCGCCTGCCCTGGCCAACCCCAGCGAAGCCCATTAAAACAATTCGCGCAAGTCATGCGAGCGCTGCGGTGCGTGCTCGCTCATCAGCGTCAAATACGGGGCCGCGAAGCTTCAACCCTCGTCAGAAACATCGCTGCGATACCGTTAACGTTTTGCCATCCACCTCCGACTGTATTCTCGGCAAAAGGTGCATAACACGCTCTAGGCGCCCCTTGCGAACCAATTTCTGCGGGGAGAAGGTGAGGCAGGTAGCCTGCGAACTTGGCTGGGGCTTGGCTCCGAGGGTTCGCGGGCATACATGTCGGCAAGGCGAGGATGGGGTTGACCGAGCAGATGGGGCGGTCTAGGCCACATAAACGGTTATGTACAGACGACGGTGCCGAAGGCGTATGAAGTGATTTCGGCAATTGCGAAAGGAGCTTCTATCGCAACAGTAGGTCCGGTTACCACGGCGCATTCTCTCAGCAGCGGTATAGGATCGGTACCGGGAACGGAGGGAGGCGAAAAGTTCGGACGCCACGCACGCGACGGATGGCCTCCTTGGCTGGCTCGGTTTGCAGAGCTTCACGCGTGGTCGTTCGCGGCTCTTCGGCCTGTCGCTAGTTTCGAGGAAGAACGCCGTGATGGCGCGGCTGTGCCGCAGTGTTTGGTTGCCCCCTCCCCGTGCCCAGCAGGCGGGCGTGGCGCCCTCAGGCTGGTAGAAGGGTTCTTGCGCTTCCTCTGGCCAATGCACCTAGCGCACCCATTTCGCGGCCGGATTGTCCTCGAATGACGGAGCAGCTTTCAGGCGCTTTCGATCAGGTTCGCGCCTTAGATGCCAGCGGTAATGCCGCTACCCGCTGATGCAGTGGTCCTTGAACTTGGTAAGAAGCAAGCCGGTCTCCGATATACTTTCATTTTCGTGAAATAACGATGTGGCCACTACTCTTAGCGGCTCTCATGACTTTGTATTGCCCATGCCACGACCTTTGCCAGATCCAACGTTGCCATCCCGCGCCACGATCAAGATTTGCTCCCATCTTGGGGATAGGGTGCGCGCGACTCGCGCTGCCCAAGGCCTGCCAATCGATCAGGCMGCGCGGACGTGCGGGGTGTCTGTGGGAATGCTGTCGAAGCTGGAGAACGGAAAGGGTGTTCATCTTGACTATGTCCTCCGCGCTCTAGCTGGTTTGGGTTTGACAATGCTGGTCGTCCCGAAGGATCACGTGCCCCTTCTTGAGCAAGCCGCATCTCATGCAGCGCGCGAGTCTAAGGCGTACGAAGTAGGGCGGCCGAGGGATTTGGAATGGGACTAATTGCCGTCCCGGCACGGCAGCTAGCAAGCGGCAATCGCGAAATGGGACTTTCGCTGCAATGTTAGGTGTGTGGAGAATGTAGGCTTAGCCATTCCCTGCCAGCAGAAGACAATTATCGCAATTAACCGCCAAAATCAGAACCCGTCAGTCAATCCTTCAAGAGGGGCCGTCCCGCTTGGAGGAACTTTTGGCGGCCAACCAGGCATGGCTGACAGTCAATGTCATCAAAGATCCAACAGAATTTGGCTCGCAGGGGCCAATGGAGATGACCTCGGTCGACGGAGCTGAGATGAAGTCGTCCCAATTGCGCGGCGCACCAAAAAAGTGCATTAAGAGTCATAAAGAATTCACAATGACTGCGTAGCATCCGCGGATCGCAACGCCCTGGGCCCTGGCGCCCGCATCTCATGTTTCCTCCAAGTTCCCTCCGTGTCCTGACCGCCGCGTTGATCGGCGCCATGTTGCTGACCGCCTGCGGTGGTGGCGACGATGCCACCACCACATCCGCGCTCGCGCAGCCGCTGTCGATCCCCGCCGCACCCAAGGACCTGGGCTTCGCCGACTCCGCACCGGTGGCCGACCAGGCCGCCGTACTGCCCTTCGTGGACTACGCCTATACGAACCAACGCGGCGACGCGCGCTACGCCACCAAGGAAACCAACGCCGGGGTGCGCGTGTTAAGCGGCTTTCTTGACCTGTGGAAGCCCACTACGCTGATCGTTGATGCCGGCGTCACCGCGGCCGCGAACGGCAGCTTCCCCGCCGTGGTGGCATCCAGCTGGACCGGCATTCCTGGAGACAGTACCGATGGCACCATCCTGAACGCAAGCGTGCTCGGCGCCAACATCCAGTACGTGGCCAATGTGACCGCGCAGCGCACTGCCGCGCAGGAACTGGCCGCGTACCTGGACGATCGGCGCAACAAGGGTTACAGCGTCAGTGACGGCCTGGGCCCGCTGACTGCCACCTGGCAGGCCGCCGCGCAACAGACCACCACCATCACCAGCATCGCTAGCGACGCCACCACCGTGTTGTACAACGACGGCGGCAACAACGTCGGCGTGGGAGGTAGCACCAACACCAGTTTTGGCACCGTGGTGGACTTTGTGAGCAACATCGGCGAGAACGGCTCCACTGAGCCGGCCAAGCGCTTCTACAAATACGCGCGGCCGTGGCGCTGGAGCAGCAGTGTCAACCTCATCCCCGCGCTGGTGCCGGCCAAAAGCGGCACGCCCGCCACCGATGGCGGTTTCACCAGCGGCCACACCGCCGAAGCCGTGCGCGACGCCATCGCCATGGCCTATGCCGTACCGGAGCGCTTCCAGGAAATGGTCACACGCGGACTGGAGCTGGGCGAGAACCGCATTGTCGCTGGCATGCATTCGCCGCTGGACGTGGTCAGTGGCCGCATGCTCGGCCAGGCCACCGCCGCCGCCAGCATCGCCACTGGCGCCAACGCCGCGCGCAAGGCCGCCGCTTATGACCAGGCCCACAGCACGCTGATGGCGGCGGCCAAGGCTGATACCAAGCTGGCCTTCAACGATATCGCGCATTCCGGCACCACGGCCACCGACCGCTTTGCGGACTACGCCACCAACAAGGCCAACTACAACCGCCGCATGACTTTTGGCTTCGCGCAGATCGCCGATACCACCAAGCCAGCGGTGGTCCCCAAGAGCGCCGAGGTGCTGCTGGAAACGCGCCTGCCTTACCTGGATGCCAACCAGCGCCGCGTGGTATTGAAGACCACTGCGATGCCGTCGGGCTATCCGGTGATGGACGACGCCGAGGGCTGGGGACGCATCAACTTGTTCGCCGCGGCAGACGGCTACGGCGCCTTCAACGGCGACGTGGTGGTCAACATGGATGCCTCTCTGGGCGGCTTCAATGCGCTCGACACCTGGCGCAACGACATCGGCGGTGCCGGCAAGCTGAACAAGCAGGGCAGCGGCACGCTGCGCCTGGGCGGCCAGAACAGCTACACCGGCGGCACGCAGGTCGCGGCCGGCACGCTGCAGGCCCTCTCGGCCACGGCCTTCGGCAAGGGCGACGTCTATCTCGGTGGCGGCACCCTGGCTTCCAGCGCCGACGCACAGTTGGTGATCGCCGGCGCCTACACGCAGCTGGCCAACACCACGTTGCAACTGGACGTGGGCAGCGGGGGCGCCGGCCGTCTCGCGGTCAGTGGCATCGCCACCGTGGCGGGCGGCGCGTTGACGGTGAACTTCCGCAGCGGCTTCCGTCCGGCGGCGGGGGACACCATCAGCCTGCTTTCCAGTGCCAGCCTGAAGGGCCAATACACCACCATCTCGGTGCCGGGCTACAAGACCACGGCCATCTACACGCCTACGGGCTTGTCGCTGCGGATCGACGGGACGGCTTGATGTTGTGACAACGAAGAAAGCCACCTTCGTGAACTGCACCCCAAAGGTTGAACGGGTGTCCAGCTCTTGGGGTGCAGTTCATTCGGGCGGCTTTCCTGATTTCCGGTGATGTCCATTGTCGGTGGGTGTCGCCCGTCTCCCAATCGACGAATGGGAGACGGGGCGATGACGAGTCAATCGCCAACCTCAGCCTGGATGACATATTGCCGTGGATACGAATGGCCGGTTGCTGATGGCGAACTTGACGCCGGCGGACATCGCCGACAGTACCGGGGCGTTGGCAGTTCTGGAGGCCCTAAAGAAGCGCGTTTCGTACACCGGCCAAGGCTGTCAACGTCAATCGTCATCGCTTCGGGTCACTGCTTGTCCGGGTACCCGGCCTCGCTAAGCACCGCGAGGAAAGCGCTCTCGTCCAAGGCGCTATCGACCCGAACTTCACGCGCGGGCGGGTCGGTTTCGACGCGGGCTTGCGGATCGACGCTCAGCAGCGCCTTGGTGACGGATTTGGCGCAGCCGCCGCAGGTCATGTTTGGAATGTAGAAACGAAGCATCTTGATCTCCTGGTTGGTTACTCTGTCCGACCAATATGGGGTTTGACAGCGTGGTAAGGTCAAACGCTTTTCAGCGAAATTTTTTTACGTCGATTTCGATGGCGGAATTCTTGCCCCGCGTTTGAGCGAACCCGAGAAGGGATGACCATTGAAGAACGCTGACCTCGGTTGGGTAAGAATGAGGCAAGAAATCTGGTGCGCGCTCATCTCAGCGCGCGAACGAGTCGCCGTGGCGGCGCGATCGCGTGACGAGGCGGGCGCGTTGACCCCAAACCGAGGCGTCCTATGTGGAGCCTGTGAACGCTGTTTGGCCGCGGCAGTCGGCACAGCCAAATCCGTAAGGATCGGGCAATCTGGGCGGTCAGATCCCCAAGGCCTACRCCATAGGTCAGCAGTCGCCGCACGCCTTTGACCAGATGGCGGAGTACTCCGCCAAGCGCTGGGTGCGGCTGCCGTTCAGCGAGCAGGCCATCGCGGCGGACCCGCAGTTGAAGGTAACGCGGCTGAGCCAGTAATCCGGCGGCGTTGGGAGCGGGCCCGCCGGCCCCGCGCTGCCATCGATAGGCGATGGCCGTCCCTCGTCTGTTGACGTAAGACGGCGATACCTGTCCTGTCCGATGGCAGGACAGGCCGCCCAGGAAATCTACATCACCGAGACTGGTTTCGCACTGAACGACCCGCGATTCGGCGCAGGGATGCTTGACGATACGCAACGTGTCGAGCATCTTGGAAGCTACCTTCGCGCCGCGCATGACGCGATAGGCGGGGTGTGCGGCTAAAGGGCCAGTTCTACGGATCTGCCAAGCCGGTGGTGACCCATTTCACACGGATTGTGGCGCAGCAGTACGCGCCGCGCAGGTTCCATGGGCCGCGCACGCACGTGGCCCACGTGTGCACCGCTCTCGCGTCGGAAGCGGCGCCTATCTCACCGGCACCGAACTGCTGGTGGACGGTGGCATCATCGGTGAGTTGGTGTTGCGCGCCAACGCCGGCACGGCTGATGTGCGCTTGCCGCGCATCGGCCAACCCTGGACGACGCGCTACGCACCCAGGCACCCCTCCAACCGCTAGGCCGTGCGCCGCCCAGGCAACAGCCCGGCGTATTCCCGCCCCAGGTACGCCGCCGTATGTTCTAGCAGGAACGCACGGCAACCTTCGCTCGCAGGCATCAGCCGCTTGCTCGCCATGTGCACGATATGCCAGACGCGTTCGATCGGCGTGCCGGACACATCCAGCAGAGCAATCTCCTTGGTGCGCAATTCCAGTGACAGAGTGTGCAGTGACAACAGACTGATGCCCATGCCGGCCATCACGGCCTGCTTGATTGTTTCATTGCTGCCCAGAGTGACCACTTTGGCCGGCGCGAACAAGTGGTGCCTGAACATTTCCTCGGCCACCGTGCGGGTGCCGGAGCCGGGCTCGMGCAGCAGGAAGGTTTCGTGGCGCAGTTCTTGCAGATCGAAGCCCTCTGCCTCGAGCAGTGGATGCCGTGGCGAGGCCACTATCACGTGCGGGTGCGTGGCGATGGGTTCCGAGACGGCAACCAGCTCGCGCGGTGGCCGGCCCATCAGCGCGAGGTCGATTTCGTTGTCCTGCAKCAGGCGCAGCAGCGTCTCGCGGTTGCCTTCGGCGAAGCGAACGTCCACGTTCGGGTAGCGCGCCGAGTAGGCAGCGAGCAGCTTTGGCGCGAAATACTTGGCGGTGCTGATCAGCCCGATCGAGATCGAGCCCTGGTCAATGCCCTTGACGGCCTGCAGCCCGTCCTCGGCGTCTTTCACCTCACCTAGGATGCGCGAGGCGTGATGCAGGAGGCGGTCGCCGGCCTCGGTCAGGGTGAGCTGGCGGCTGACGCGCTCGAACAGCGGCAGCCCGACCACGGACTCGAGCTGCTTGACCTGCATTGAGACCGCCGGCTGGGTCAGGTGCAGTTCCTCGGCCGCCCGCACGAAGCTGGCGTGCCGGGCAACGGTGACGAAGATCTGCAACTGGCGAAGGGTGAGGGAACGGAGGAAGGACATGGCTGGCGTGCAACACCTTAAGGGATCCCTTATATGCTGGCTAAGAATATCTGAATTTACCTTATGGGGATAGCTGGGTATCTTTTCCCTCACGACGCCGCAATGCAGTCAGGCAGCCAAGTCGCCAACCCACGGGAAGGAAACACCATGAACGCACCTGAGACGATCCAAGCCACCGCCAAGCCGCGCAAGCGCTACGACGCCGGCGTGATGAAGTACAAGGAGATGGGCTATTGGGATGAAGGCTACGAGCCCAAGGACACCGATCTGCTCGCACTGTTCCGCATCACGCCGCAGGCGGGCGTGGATCCGGTCGAGGCTGCCGCCGCGGTAGCTGGCGAATCGTCCACCGCTACCTGGACGGTGGTGTGGACCGACCGCCTGACCGCCTGCGATATGTACCGGGCCAAGGCCTATCGCGTGGATCCGGTGCCGAACAATCCCGAGCAGTTTTTCTGCTACGTGGCGTACGACCTGTCGCTGTTCGAGGAAGGCTCGATCGCCAACCTGACCGCCTCCATCATCGGCAACGTGTTCAGCTTCAAGCCGATCAAGGCGGCCCGCCTGGAAGACATGCGTTTCCCAGTGGCCTATGTGAAGACCTTCGCCGGCCCGCCCACCGGCATCATTGTCGAGCGCGAGCGCCTTGACAAGTTCGGCCGCCCGCTGCTGGGCGCCACCACCAAGCCCAAGCTGGGGCTGTCGGGGCGCAACTACGGCCGCGTGGTCTATGAAGGCCTGAAGGGCGGGCTGGATTTCATGAAGGACGACGAGAACATCAATTCGCAACCCTTCATGCACTGGCGTGACCGCTTCCTGTTCGTGATGGATGCGGTCAACAAGGCATCCGCAGCGACCGGCGAGGTCAAGGGCAGCTACCTCAACGTGACCGCCGGCACCATGGAGGAGATGTACCGGCGCGCCGAGTTCGCCAAATCGCTCGGCTCGGTGATCGTCATGATCGACCTGATCGTGGGCTGGACCTGCATCCAGTCGATGAGCAACTGGTGCCACCAGAACGACATGGTGCTGCACTTGCACCGCGCTGGCCATGGCACCTACACACGCCAGAAAAATCACGGCGTGTCGTTCCGGGTGATCGCCAAATGGCTGCGCCTGGCCGGGGTCGATCATATGCATACGGGCACGGCGGTGGGCAAGCTCGAAGGCGATCCACTCACCGTGCAGGGCTATTACAACGTCTGCCGCGACGCTTATACGAAGACCGACCTGACGCGCGGGCTGTTCTTCGACCAGGACTGGGCCTCGTTGCGCAAGGTGATGCCGGTGGCCTCGGGCGGCATCCACGCAGGCCAGATGCACCAATTGCTCGACCTGTTCGGCGATGACGTCGTGCTGCAGTTCGGTGGCGGCACCATCGGCCACCCGCAAGGCATCCAGGCCGGCGCTACGGCCAATCGCGTGGCGCTGGAAGCGATGGTGCTGGCACGCAACGAAGGGCGCGATATTGCCAACGAGGGACCGGACATCCTGCGCGATGCCGCCAGGTGGTGCTCGCCGCTGCGGGCCGCGCTCGATACCTGGGGCGATATCAGCTTCAACTACACGCCGACCGACACCTCGGATTTCGTGCCCACCGCATCGGTGGCCTGAGCGCGCCGCGCGCCCTGATCGAGACCATCCGATACCAACGAACCAGAGACGAGGACATCATGCGCATTACGCAAGGCACTTTCTCCTTCCTGCCTGAGCTCACCGACGCACAGATCACCAGCCAGGTCGAGTACTGCCTGGGCAAAGGCTGGGCCGTCGGCATCGAATACACCGACGACCCGCATCCGCGCAACACGTACTGGGAGATGTTCGGCCTGCCGATGTTCGACCTGCGCGATGCCGCCGGCATCCTGCTGGAGGTCAACAACGCGCGCAAGACGTTCCCCAACCACTATATCCGCGTGATGGCCTTCGACGCGACCCATACGGTGGAGTCGGTGGTGATGTCGTTCATCGTCAACCGTCCCGCGGACGAGCCGGGCTTCCGCCTGGTGCGTCAGGAAGAGCCGGGCCGCACGGTGCGCTATTCGATCGAAAGCTACGCCGTGCAGGCTCGCCCCGAAGGCAGCCGTTATTAAGCCAGCCGACCTTTCGCCGACATTCAGGGAGGACGCCATGTCCGCGCCAGAATCCCCCTCGCACCTGCAGCCGCCCGGCACGCTGGCGGACCTGCTTGCCAGCTCGGGCATCGCCGGCTTGCTGGACCAGCTTGACCGCCAGCTGATCGGGCTGGCGCCGGTGAAATCGCGTATCCGCGATATCGCGGCGCTGCTGCTGGTTGACAAGCTGCGGGCGGCGCGCGGGTTCAGCGCCGGCGCGCCCAGCCTGCACATGTGCTTCACCGGCAATCCCGGCACCGGCAAGACCACCGTGGCCATGCGCATGGCGCAGATACTCCATCAGCTCGGCTATGTGCGCCGGGGACACCTGGTGGCAGTCACGCGCGATGACCTGGTCGGCCAGTACATTGGCCACACCGCGCCCAAGACCAAGGAAATCCTGAAGAAGGCGATGGGCGGCGTGCTGTTTATCGACGAGGCCTACTACCTCTACCGGCCCGAGAACGAGCGCGACTACGGCCAGGAAGCCATCGAGATCCTGCTGCAGGTGATGGAGAACAACCGGGACGACCTGGTGGTGATCCTGGCCGGCTACAAGGACCGCATGGACCGGTTTTTCGAATCCAATCCGGGCATGTCCTCGCGCATTGCCCATCACATCGATTTTCCCGACTACCAGGTCGACGAACTGGGCCAGATCGCGGACCTGATGCTGGATGCGATGCAGTACCGCTTCGACGCGCAGAGCCGTGCCGTCTTTGCCGACTACCTGGTGCGCCGCATGGCGCAGCCGCACTTTGCCAATGCCCGCAGCGTGCGCAACGCGCTCGACCGCGCGCGGCTGCGCCACGCTTCGCGCCTGCTGCGCGACCCCGGCGCGGTCGCCGACGACCTGGCGCTGACCACCATTACCGCCCCCGATCTGCTCGCCAGCCGCGTGTTCGCGCCGGCACCCGACAAGGAGTGAGCCATGCAAGCCCTGATCTTCGATGTCGACGGCAGCCTGGCCGATACGGAGTCCGCCCATCTCCATGCCTTCAATGCCGCGTTTGCCGAGGTCGGCCTCGACTGGTGCTGGGATGCGGCGCTCTACACGCGCCTGCTCAAGGTGGCCGGCGGCAAGGAGCGGCTGCTGCATTACTGGCGCATGGTGGATCCGGAGGAAGCCCGCGGCAGCAAGGTGGCTGAAACCATCGCGGCGGTGCACGCCATCAAGACCCGCCACTATGCCGAGCGCGTCGGCGGCGGCGCGCTGCCGCTGCGCCCCGGCATTGCGCGGTTGATCGAGGAGGCCGGCCAGTCCGGCACGCCCATCGCGATCGCCACCACCACCACGCCGGCCAACCTCGACGCGCTGCTGCGCGCGCCGCTGGGCGCGGGCTGGCGCCAGCACTTTGCCGCCATCTGCGACGCCGGCACCACCGCGGTAAAAAAGCCCGCGCCGGATGTCTACCTGGCGGTGCTGGCGCGGCTCGCCCTGGAAGCGGCCGACTGCCTGGCGCTGGAGGATTCCGAGAACGGCTTGCGCGCCGCGCAGGCGGCCGGCATTCCCACTGTGATCACGCCAACCGCCTATACCGCGCAGGAGCGCTTCGATGGCGCGCTGCTGGTGCTGCCGCATCTTGGTGATCCCGGCGAGCCGATGCCACAGCCCCTGCCGGGCGCTGACCACCGCTGGGCCGATCTGGCTGCGCTGCGCCGCTGGCATCGCGGCACCTTGTTCGAGGCTGCCTGATATGCGTACCCATGACCATGAAGGCGATGAAGGCGGAAAGAGCCGGACGATTCGCCTTGCGCCCTCCATCCTGTCCGCCGATTTCGCGCGACTGGGCGAGGAAGTGCGCGCGATCGAGGCAGCGGGTGCCGACCTGGTGCACTTCGACGTGATGGACAACCACTATGTGCCCAACCTGACCATCGGCCCCCTGGTGTGCGAGGCGATCCGCCCGCATGTCTCCATCCCCATCGACGTGCACCTGATGGTGGAGCCGGTCGATGCGCTGATCCCGATGTTCGCCAAGGCTGGCGCCTCGATCATCACCTTTCATCCGGAAGCGAGCCGTCATGTCGACCGCACGATCGGGCTGATTCGCGAGCACGGCTGCAAGGCCGGCCTGGTGTTCAATCCGGCCACGCCGCTGGACTACCTGGCCCACACGCTGGACCAGCTCGACATGGTGTTGCTGATGAGCGTGAATCCGGGCTTCGGCGGACAGCAGTTCATTCCAGGCACGCTCGCCAAGCTGCGCGAGGCGCGCGCCCGCATCGACCGGCACGTCAAGGCCGGCGGCCGGCCCGTCTGGCTGGAGGTCGACGGCGGCGTGAAGCGCGACAACATTGCCGACATCGCCCGTGCGGGCGCGGATACCTTCGTCGCCGGCAGCGCGGTATTCGGCGCGCCGGATCCGGACGGCGGCTATCGCGCCATTCTTCGGCATTTGCGCGAAGCCGCGCTGGCTTAGCGCGGCCCCGGCACGCAATGCAAAGACCGATAAAAAGAGGAGACCTGCCATGCCACAGCAAAACCAGCCACACCGAATGACCTTGACGCAGTTCCTGATTGAGGAGCGCCGCCGCTACCCGCAGGCCAGCGGCGGCTTCAATGGCCTGATACTCAACGTCGCCATGGCCTGCAAGGAGATCGCGCGCGCCGTCGCGCTTGGCGCGCTGGGCGGCCTGCATGGCAGCGCCGATGGCGCCGTCAACGTACAGGGCGAGACGCAGCAAAAGCTCGATGTGCTGAGCAATGCTGCCTTCCTGCGCGTCAACGAGTGGGGGGGCTACCTGGCCGGCATGGCGTCGGAGGAAATGGAGACGCCTTACCAGATCCCGTCGCAGTATCCGCGCGGCAAGTACCTGCTGGTGTTCGATCCGCTCGACGGCTCATCCAATATCGATGTCAACGTCTCGGTGGGCAGCATCTTCTCCGTGCTGCGCGCGCCGGAGGGCGTGGATGCGGTGGCCGAGCAGCATTTCCTGCAACCCGGCACGGCCCAGGTCGCGGCCGGCTACGCCATCTATGGTCCCACCACCATGCTGGTGCTCACCGTGGGCAATGGCGTCAACGGCTTCACGCTGGATCCCAACCTGGGCGAGTTCTTCCTCACCCACGCCAACCTGATGGTGCCGCCGGACACGCACGAGTTCGCCATCAATACCTCCAACAGCCGCTTCTGGGAGGCGCCGGTGCGGCAGTACATCGCCGAGTGCGTGGCGGGCAGGACCGGGCCGCGCGGCAAGGATTTCAACATGCGCTGGATTGCCTCGATGGTGGCCGAGGCGCACCGCATCCTGATGCGCGGCGGCGTCTTCATGTATCCACGCGACAGCAAGGACCCGGCCAAGGCCGGTCGCCTGCGCCTGCTGTACGAGGCCAACCCCATCGCGTTCCTGATGGAGCAGGCGGGCGGGCGCGCCAGCACCGGTCGGCAGCCGTTGATGTCGGTCCAGCCGGGCGCGCTGCACCAGCGCATCGGCGTGGTTTTCGGCTCGCGCAACGAGGTGGAGCGGATCGAGCGCTATCACAGCGATCCGCCCGGCGCCGAGCTTCCTAATCCCCTGTTCAACGAACGCAGCCTGTTCCGCGTCCCCGCCTGAGGTGCATGCTCATGTCCGAACGCTATCCCATCATCGCCATTACCGGTTCCTCCGGCGCCGGCACCACCTCCGTCACCCGCACCTTCGAGAACATCTTTCGCCGCGAAGGCGTGAAATCCGTGGTGATCGAGGGCGACAGCTTCCACCGCTACAACCGCGCCGAGATGAAGGTCCGGATGACCGAGGCGGAGCAGAGCGGCAATATGAACTTCAGCCACTTCGGCCCCGGCACCAACCTCTTTGGTGAGCTGGAAAACCTGTTCCGCACCTATGCGGAGTCCGGCACCGGCATGCGGCGCCGCTACCTGCACAACGCCGAGGAGGCTGCCGCCTGCCAGCAGGAACCGGGCACCTTTACCGCCTGGGAGCCGCTGCCGGATGACGCCGAGCTGCTGTTCTACGAGGGCCTGCACGGCGGCGTGGTGACCGACGAGGTCAATGTGGCCCGCTATCCCGACCTGCTGATCGGCGTGGTGCCGGTGATCAACCTGGAATGGATCCAGAAGCTGTGGCGCGACCAGAAGCAGCGTGGCTACTCGAGCGAGGCGGTGACCGACACCATCCTGCGGCGCATGCCGGACTACGTGAATTACATCTGCCCGCAATTCTCGCGTACCCACGTGAATTTCCAGCGCGTGCCGTGCGTGGATACCTCCAACCCGTTTATCGCCCGCGAGATTCCGGCGCCGGACGAAAGCATGGTGGTGATCCGCTTCGCCAACCCCAAGGGCATYGACTTCCAGTACCTGCTGAGCATGGTGCACGACTCCTTCATGTCGCGCGCCAATACCATCGTGGTTCCCGGCGGCAAGATGGAACTCGCCATGCAGCTGATCTTCACCCCCTTCGTGCTGCGCATGATGGAGCGCCGCCAGCGCGCCGACGAGTAAGGAGTCAAGCCATGAACGCACCAGAACGTATCGATCCGGCGGCGCGCTGCGCCCACGCGCTACGCTTTCTCGCGGCCGACGCGGTGGAGCAGGCCAGGTCTGGCCATCCGGGAGCGCCCATGGGCATGGCCGAGATGGCCGAAGTGCTGTGGCGGCATCACCTGCGCCATAACCCCGCCAACCCGGCATGGCCCGACCGTGACCGCTTCGTGCTCTCCAACGGCCATGCCTCCATGCTGCTGTACGGGTTGCTCCACCTGAGCGGCTACGCGCTGCCGATGGCGCAGCTGCGCCAGTTTCGCCAGTTGCATTCGGCCACGCCGGGGCATCCGGAAGTCGGCCACACGCCGGGCATCGAGACCACCACCGGCCCGCTCGGGCAGGGTCTGGCCAACGCGGTTGGCATGGCGCTGTCGGAGAGGCTGCTGGCCGCGCACTTCAATCGGCCGGGCCATKCCATCGTGGATCACCACACCTATGTGTTCCTCGGTGATGGCTGCCTGATGGAGGGCATCAGCCACGAAGCCTGTTCGTTGGCGGGGACGCTGCGGCTCGGCAAGCTGATCTGCCTGTACGACKACAACGGCATCTCCATCGACGGCGAGGTGTCGGGCTGGTTTGCCGACGACACGCCGCGGCGCTTCGAAGCCTACGGCTGGCATGTGATCCCGAACGTCGATGGCCATGATGCCCGCGCCATCGATGGGGCCATCCGCCAGGCCAAGGCGCAGGGCGAGCGTCCAACGCTGATCTGCTGCAAGACGGTGATCGGCAAGGGCGCGCCGGCCAAGGCCGGCGGGCACGACGTGCATGGCGCGCCGCTGGGCGCGCAGGAGATCGCCGCCATGCGCGAAACGCTCGCCTGGGAGGCCGAGCCCTTCACGGTGCCACCCGACGTGGCGGCCGCCTGGGACGCGCGTGCGCTGGGCGCCGAGCGCGAGGCGGACTGGAACGCACGTTTCGCCTGGTACAGCATGGCGTATCCGGAGCTGGCCACGGAGTTCCTGCGCCGCGACCGGGGCAGGTTGCCGGAAGGATTCGAGGCCGGGTTGATGGCCTTGCTGGAGACACCATCGGCCCTGCACGGCAAGATCGCCACGCGCAAGGCATCGCAACTCACGCTGGAAGCGCTGAGCGCCGCCTTGCCCGAGCTGCTGGGCGGCTCGGYCGACCTGACTGGCTCCAACCTGACCGACGTGAAGGCCTCGGTGTGGGTCAACCACGCCGGGCAGGGCAACTACGTCAGCTACGGCGTGCGCGAGTTCGGCATGGCAGCGGTCATGAACGGCATGGCCCTGCACGGCGGGTTGATTCCGTACGGTGGCACGTTCATGGTGTTCTCCGACTATTCCCGAAACGCCATCCGCATGGCCGCGCTGATGCGGCAACGCGTGATCCATGTGCTCACCCATGACTCGATCGGTCTGGGCGAGGACGGTCCCACCCACCAGCCGGTCGAGCACGCGGCCAGCTTGCGGCTGATCCCGAACAACCAGGTCTGGCGCCCTTGCGACGGCGTGGAAACCGCGCTGGCCTGGCTGGACGCGGTGCAGCGCGGCGACGGGCCGAGCTGCCTGCTGCTGTCGCGCCAGGCGCTGACGCCGTTCACGCGTGATGGCGGGCAACTTGCCGGCATCCGGCGCGGCGGCTATGTGCTGCAAGACGCGCAGGCGCCTCAGGCGGTGCTGATCGCTACCGGTTCGGAAGTGGAGATCGCGGTGCGTGCCGCTGCCCACCTGGCCGAGGAAGGGATCCACACGCGCGTGGTGTCGATGCCCTGCGTGGAGCGCTTTCAGGCGCAGGATGCGGCCTACCGGGAAGCGGTACTGCCGCCCGGTGTGCCGCGCATCAGCGTGGAGGCCGGCGTCACCTGGTTCTGGCGCGCGGTAGTGGGCGAGCAGGGCGCCACGGTGGGAATCGATACCTTCGGTGCCTCGGCACCAGCCGAAGCGCTGTACCAGCACTTCGGCCTGACGCCGGCGCGGGTCGCGGATACCGCGCGTTCTCTGCTGGGGAGGCCRTGATGCGCATCGCAGCGGACATGCCTTACACCGCGGTGCTGGTCGACCTCGACGGCACCCTGATTGATACGGCGCACGACATCGTGGAGGCTGCCAACCGCATGCTGGACGAACTGGGCCGCGCGCCATTGCCCTTTGACATCATCAGCGGCTTTATTGGCAAGGGTGTGCCCAACCTGGTGCGGCGCGTGCTGGAGACCGCGCCAAGCGGCGATCGGGATGGYGCTGATTCCGCCGAGGCGGTGTTCCACCGCCACTACGCAGAAGTCAACGGGCACCTTGGCCGCGTTTTCCCCGGCGTGCAGGCCGGGCTGGAGGCCTTGCAGCAACAGGGCTACCGGCTCGCGTGCGTGACCAACAAGCCCAGAGCGCTGGCAGCGCCACTGCTGGCCGTGACCGGGCTGGCCAGGTACCTGGAGGTTCTGGTCGGCGGCGACTCGATCGCGCGGATGAAGCCGGACCCCGAGCCGCTGCGCCATGCTTGCCGGCTGCTGCAGGCGGATGAGCGGCGCAGCGTGCTGGTCGGCGATTCGGCGGTTGACGTGGCCGCGGCGCGCGCCGCAGGCATGCCGGTCTTCCTGGTGCGGTACGGCTATGCCGGCCCCGGCGGCGTTGCCGCGTTGGGTGGCGATGCGGTGATCGATTCGCTGGAAGACCTGCCGGCACTGCTTGCGCCTGCGTGCCGGATGCTGGCCTGAGTCGGGCAGGCAGAGCGAAGCAGAGCAACGATAGATCAAGCCACGCAGAAGCCAGATAGCGACACGCCAACCCTCTCCGCCAGGACCCCGCGGTGACGATCCCCGCGGACGTGGTGTGTGCCAAGGCGTTCAGCGCCAGCGTCAAGTACGGTATCGCGGAGCAGGTCGGCTATATCTCGACAGGTGGCGGCGCCTTCCTCGAATTCCTGGAGGGCAAGACACTGCCGGCCTTCGAGGTGCTGGAGCAGCGGGCTGCCGCCTGACGGGCGCCCTTGTCATACCGAATTTGCGAATTCGCCAAATCAGCGTCAACCCACGGAGTTCCATCATGTCACTCGTATCCCTGCGCCAGTTGCTGGACCACGCGGGAGAGTTCGGCTACGGCGTGCCGGCTTTCAACGTCAATAACCTCGAACAGATCCACGCCATCATGGAAGCCGCCGAGGAGAGCGGCAGCCCGGTCATCCTGCAGGCCTCGGCCGGCGCGCGCAAATATGCCGGCGAGGCCTACCTGCGCCATATGGTGCTGGCTGCGGCGGAGACGCATCCGGATATTCCCATCGTGCTGCACCAGGATCACGGCGCCAGCCCGGCGGTGTGCCAGGCCTCGATCCGCTCGGGCTTTACCAGCGTGATGATGGACGGTTCGCTGCGCGAAGWCATGAAGACGCCGTCGGACTACGCTTACAACGTCGACGTGACCCGCCGCGTCTGCGAGATGGCGCACGCGGTAGGAGTCTCGGTCGAGGGCGAACTGGGTTGCCTGGGCTCGCTCGAAACCGGGCAAGCCGGCGAGGAGGATGGCGTTGGTGCCGCTGGCATCCTGTCGCACGACATGATGCTGACCGACCCGGACCAGGCGCGCGACTTCGTCGCCCGCACCGGCGTGGATGCGCTGGCCATCGCCATTGGCACCAGCCACGGCGCCTACAAATTTTCGCGCAAGCCGACCGGCGACATCCTGGCGATGGACCGCATCCGCGAGATCCATCAGAAGATTCCCGACACCCACCTGGTCATGCATGGTTCCAGTTCGGTGCCGCAGGAGTGGCTGGAGATCATTCGCCAGTACGGTGGCGAGATCAAGGAGACCTATGGCGTGCCGGTCGAGGAAATCCTGCGCGGCATCAAGACCGGTGTGCGCAAGGTGAATATCGATACCGATATCCGCCTGGCAATGACCGGCGCCATCCGCAAGTCCCTCGCCGACGACCGCAGCGAGTTCGATCCGCGCAGGGCATTGCTGGCTGCCAAGAAGGGCGCCAAGAGCGTGGTGCGGTTGCGCTTCGAGGCGTTCGGCTGCGCCGGACAGGCATCGAAGATCAAACCGGTGCCGCTGGAAAAGCTGGTGCCGCGCTACCGCTAGGCGAGGCGAGCCGTCCCGCGTGCCCGGCAACGCGCCAGACCATCCCCGCACTATGGAGCGCGGGCGCGGGTCTGGCGCTCTGTCGTGTTGCACGGATCGATGTTCCGCGCGGGACAGCTTGTGCGCCATGCCTGTCGCAGACTGTCACCATGGCGGAGGTGCCGGCACCCCGCCTTGGGCCGCGCCGCGCTGGCACGGAACGTGAATGTGCCAAGGCGGATTCATCAGCCTTGGAGTGGCGGCTATGTGGGTAGTAAAACTCGGCGGCAGCCTTGGCCGCGACCCGTTGTTGCGCGAGTGGCTGCAGGAGCTGAGTGAGCTCGGCGGCGGCCGCATCGTGGTGGTGCCGGGAGGCGGCGGCTTCGCGGGGCAGGTGCGCGAGTACCGGGCGCAGTGGGCGTTCGACCATGTGGTGGCGCACAATATGGCGGTGCTGGCCATGGCCCAGTACGGGCTGATGATGCAGGGCATGTGCCCGGGCATGTCGCTGGCGGTGCACGAGAAAGACATCCAGGGCGTGCTGCGCAACGCCGGCGTGGCCGTGTGGGCACCGTTTTCGCTGTTGCGCGAGCAGGCCGACGAGATGACGCACCCAGGCGTCGGTTCGGACAGCATGGCCGCGTGGCTGTCGAACCGCCTCAACGCCGAGATGCTGCTGCTGGTCAAATCCACGCCGGCCGATGCCGGCCAGCCGGTGGAGCAATATGCCGCACAAGGGCTGGTGGACCGGCGCTTCGCGCATTTCACGCGTGGCGCGCCATATCCTATCGAATTTCTGCACAAGAGCGAGCTGGCGCGCATGCGCGAACTGCTGCTGCATCCGGCTGCCGGCTGACGGCTATTGGCGCCTGGCTACCGGCTACGGTGTGCGATGCTTGATGCGCAGGCCGGCCGCGGTCGGCCTGCGCATGTCCGCCGATCAGCTATGCGCAGCGAAAGGATGCGCTGAACTCTGCTTCTTGGCTACCACTTCGGCGGCGCTCGGCCAGCCCCCCACGGCGCGCTGGATCGCTTCGCGCGTGGCCTGGTAGTTGTAGTCCTGGATCTTGGTGTCGTCCTCGGCCTGCCAGTGGATGAACACGCCCACGCTGATAAACAGGTCGTCGGCTTCGGCGGCGGGAATGGTGCCGTCTTCCACGCTATCCGCCACCGCCATGGCAACGCCGCGCTGGGCCGGGCCGAACATCTGCACGGCCTGCTTGGCGCCCTTGATGGTGACCTTGTTGAACAGCACGGTATTGGGCTTGGCCTGCAGGTTCGGCGCCACCACGGCGAGCAACGAGGTGAAGCCGTCCTTGTTGTTGGTCAGCGCGTTGCAGAAGGCGGTCTCGGCAGCCGAGCCGCGCGGCCCAAGGATCAGGTCGATATGCGCGACCTCGTTGCCGTCGCCGACCAGCGATTCGCCAACACGAACACGATCGATTTTTGCCATTTGCGAGTCTCCCGGATAGAGGATGTTCAGGAAAAGAAAAGAAGGCGCAATGTGTCCCCCCGGGCTTTACCTAACACGTTCCATGCCAAGCCTGGGCACGGCGTGAAAGGCGGGTAGGAAGGACAGGGTCCGAGAGCGATAGGGGCTGCGATCATTGCGCCGGCGGCGGTGAGAGCGGCGCAGATGGATGACCGTCGCTCAGGCGTCTGTGCCAGACGCGTGCCTGAAGGGCCTCCGTCAGGCCGGCGGCGGAGACCGAGCAGAAGGGGTGGCCGGCAGCCACATAGCTGCCGGGAACGGGAATGTCGTGGCACCAGCCAGTGCGCATCAGCGCGACAGTGAGCGCGGCGTTGATCTGCGCGGGGTCTTGCGCAAAGACATGCTGGAAGCCGCGCACGCCGGTCTGCCGCGCCGCCGGTGGCTCGGGCGTTTCGCCGCGGCAGGCCTGCAGGTGCGCGTGCATCAGGCCAAGCGGATAGGCGTTGGTATAGAGCGCCATGCTGGCCGGCGGCCGCGGGTTCACTTCAAGCACCATGATGTCCGGCGCGTCGAACAGGAAGTCGATGCTGTTCAGGCCCACCAGGCTGGTTTCGCGCGCGATGCATTGGATGATCTCGACGAGACGCGCGGTGGTGCTTGCCGGCAGCATCGCTGGGCCTGCAGCGCCGTGGAACAGATAGGGGCAGTCGTGGTGCGAGCCGATGCGCTGCAGGCTGATGCCGACCAGGTGGACGCCGCGGCGGTGAGCAACAAATAGCGCGGACATCGGCAGGCCGGGTCCTTGCCGCTGGAAGTACCGAGTGCCGTCGGCGGCGTCGGCAGCGTTGGCATCTGCGCTGGCCAGCTGGCGGATATGCGAGCCGCCGGTGCCGCCGACAGCTTTGCACAGCCAGCCTGCCGGCTCGCGCGGCATCTCCATGGTGGTTTCCGGATGCGGAATGCCGAGCGCGGCCAGCAACCGGAAGAAGGCGCCGGGCTGCTTGACGCCGCGCACGGTGGCGGCACTGTTGCCGAGCAGCGGCACCAGCGCGTGGCCGGCGTCGAGCAGATCGGGTCGTTGTTCGAAGCCGCTACCGGCAACCCAGCCAAACGGATGCACGGTGTCGCGCAAGCGGCGCAGCGCGGCGAGCACGTGCTCGCCGTCGAGCGCCATCGACCCGGTGGCGCCGATCGGCTCCCAGCGCTGCGCGACATGCCGCGTGTCGGCATCGCCGAACAGGTCCAGTGCGGCCACGCGCAAGCCGGCTTGCGCTGCGGACTCGGCCATCATCCGCGATGACAGGGCGGCGACGATGAGGGTCTGGGAGGGCATGGTGGGTCAGGGTGGTTCGGTGGGCATTTCGCGCGCGGGGTCCGGCATATCGGCTGCGATGCCGGCGTCGGTGCCAGCGTCGATGTGGCGCTCGCATTCGCTACAAAAAGCAATCGGCATACCAAGCGAGCCACGCGCGTGGGATCGGGGGAGAATCGGGCCTGTTGCAAGCGTMGGGGCCTTGCACTGTCACGGCCATTGTTCCGCTTTTCGCACAGGCTGTCCCGCGTCCGGCGACGCCATTGGACAAGGGCGTGATCAGCAGGATAGGTAAGGGGCGCGAGGGGCTGCCAGCCCCCTCGGTGTGGCACGCAGGGCGGCGCCGCTACGATTGCTCGGACGTCTCGGCCTGCGCCAGGTTGATATGCAGCCGATGTATCTTGCGGTACAGCGTGTTCCGGCTGATGGAGAGCGAGCGGGCTACGGTGCTGACATTCCAGCGGTGCTTGTGGAGCAGGCCAAGGATGGTGTCGCGTTCGTTCAGTTGGATGGCATTGAACTGCGCCAGCGCCTTGGCTTCATCGTCTGGCATATTGGGCTGCGCCGCCATGGCCGGCTCGCGGGGCGCGCCGGCTTCCCCCGCGCCTTGCACGATTTCCGCCGGCAGGTGCTGGCAAGCGATGGTGTCGCCGTCGCACAGTGCCAGGGCGGTGCGCAGCACATGGCGCAACTGCCGGAGATTGCCGGGCCAGGGGTAGCGCAGCAGCGCCTGCACGGCGTCCGGCGCCAGCGTCGGTGCCTGGTCCGGCTCCGCCTCCTCGGCGAGGATGTGCTGCATCAGCGTGAGCCGGTCGGTGCGCTCGCGCAGCGGCGGCAGGCGCAACTCGATGCCGTTGAGCCGGTAGAACAAGTCTTCGCGGAACTGGCCGCTCTGCACCAGTTCGGCCAGGTTGCGGTGGCTGGCGCTGACCAGCTGGAAGTCGACCTTGACCACCGCCTCCGAGCCGAGCGGCGAGACCTGACGTTCTTCCAGGACGCGCAGCAGGCGGGACTGCAACGTCATGGGCATGTCGCCGATCTCGTCCAGGAACAGCGTGCCGCCGTTGGCCTGGATGATCTTGCCGCGCCGGCCTTCGCGCTGGGCGCCGGTAAACGCGCCGGCGCGGTAGCCGAATAATTCGCTTTCGATCAGGTTCTCCGGCAGCGAGGCACAGTTGATGGCGACAAAGGCGCGCTCACGCGCCGGGCTCATCTGGTGCAGGGCATTGGCGAAGACCTCCTTGCCGCTGCCGGTCTCCCCGTGCAGCAGGATGGGGATGCGCCGGGTGATCACGCGCTGCGCCAGCCGGACCTGCGCTTCCATCTGCGGGTCGCCAAAGGCCAGTCTGGTGGACGGTGCCACCGTGGCCGGGGCACGCGGGACAGCCGTCGGGGGTTCCACGCTGGCCGCTCGCGGCGCGGCTTGGGTGTTGGCCGCTCTCGCGCCGCCAATGGTGCCGCCGCTGGTGCCGAGGTTCGGCTGCTGGGCCACCATGAAGAAGCGGTTCGACGCGCTCGCGCGATAGACCGGCACCGGATGGAAGGAGTTGCGCGCGCACCGCGCCAGGATTTCGTCGAGCGAGGTCTTGAACAATTCGTCGATCTGTTTGCCGAGCAGGGCAGACAGCGAGCGAAAATCCAGCTGGAACAGCGCGCTGCGATTGGCTGCCAGCACCCTGCCGCTGTCGTCGATCGCGAGCTTGCCTTCGTGCAGCGTGTTGACGAGTTCGGGGCGGCTGTGGAAATGGATCTGGTGCGCGTGCTTGAACCGCTCGTCCATCAAGCGGTTTTCAATCATCTGGCGGGACATGCCGACCAGCACCAGCGAATGCTGCTGCAGCAGCGGCGAGCGGCTGGTGACGTCGAGCACGGCGGTCAGTTCGCCGCGATCGTTGAAGATCGGCGAGGCCGAGCACGTCAGCGAGGTGTACTGCGCGAAATAGTGTTCATTCTGACGCACCGCAACAGGCTCGGCTTCGATCAGGCAGGTGCCCATGCCGTTAGTGCCGGCCTCGCGCTCGCTCCAGACCGCGCCGGTGYGCAAACCCAGGGGTTCCACGTCCTGCGAGAAACCGACCGACGACACCATATGCACGATGACGCCATCCATATCGGTCAGCACCACGGCCAGCTCGGGATCGGCGAGCTGCTGGTAGAGCGTGGTCATCTCCAGCTTGGCGCAGGCGATCAGGTCGCTCATGCGGTCGCGCCGCTCGTTGAACTCCGGCTGGGTCAGGATCGGAGGCATGCGCTGCTGCGCAGGGTCCAGCTGGAAGTCCCGCAGGCAGCGCGCCCAGGAGCGTGTCACCACCGAGCTGTTCTGCGTGCCGCATAACTGTCCGTTGACGACATTGAGAATCTGCGCGACGTGGTGACTGGCGGACTGAAGTGTTGTCACCGAGCTCCTCCTTTTAGCCTGCGGGCTCTTTTGTGCGGTGCAATCTGGCGTGGCGCGAACTGTTGCTATGCAATAGCCGCAGTGCAATCGCTGCGATGCAATAAAGAAACCGGCGCCTGTAGTTATGCKGATGGAAGCCGATCTTGTGTAACGAGGTGACACTATAGGCCGGACTTCCGATCGCATCAACGGGGCGGAAACCCTCAGGTTTCCCGGCGGCGCCGAATTCAGCGCGCGGCCCGCGTCGCCAGCGAAACACCGCAGGCGCGCAGCGCATCGTCCTGGATGCCGCGATAGCGCTTGGCGGCGTGCTTGCCGTATTCCGGATCGCGGAATATCGCGCCGCCTTCGCCGCCAAGCGTGGCGTACTTGGCGAAGGTAGACGATTCGACATACTCGTCATATGGCAGTTGCGCCGCGATCCGGTCGATCGCGCACGAACACTTGTGCAGGTACACGTAGGCACCGCCGTTTCTTGCCATGCACTCGCCCACATATTCGACGCGGGCGGTAGTGGGGTAGTTGTTGGCAGGCAGGTCTTGAGCGGTTTGCGCGTCGGCGGGAGCCATGGACAATGCCGCCAGCACGCAGGCAAGCTGCCGGAGGCCGAAGATGGAGGGCTGCATGCGGGGGTCTCCTCGTAGTGTGCGCTTTCTGTGGAACGTCTTGTGCAATCTTGTCCCAATAACGATGCAAGTCGCGCGCCATCCCGCCACGGTGCCGCGCGAACCCGCTACGCCGTCTTTCTGGTCCAGTTCTGACACATATTGTCCCGGCCTCGCACCCCCGCCTGGAACGAATGCGAGCGCTTCGTGCCGGCCGGGCGACGCAGCGTGATTGCCTGCCGGGCACGAAGCGCTCAAGACCCACCGCACACTCGCCATGCAAGCGGCGACTGCGCGGCTCGGGCATGGATCGTGCAGAAGCCTGCGCGGCACCTTTCCKACGGCTGCCAGGTTCGCAACCCGCGCAATCAGTTTTAGTTGAGGAGCCGGAGGCGGCGCGCAGGAAGCGGGATCCAGACTTTGTCACGTAAAGAAAGACGGAGGAGACATGAAATTCCGGACCATGATGGTGGGGATGGCGATGCTTGCCACAGCCACCGCGTCATTTACCGCACGCGCGGATGCCGAGCTGGACAAGCTGGTGGCCAATCCGGCCAATTGGGCAGCACAGGCTGGCGACTATGCCAACCATCGTTACAGCGAGCTCAAGCAGGTCAACGCCGGCAACGTGAAAAACCTGCAGGTTGCGTGGACGGTGTCCACCGGCGTGCTGCGAGGCCACGAAGGCTCGCCGCTGGTGATCGGCGACACGATGTTCATCCACTCGCCGTTTCCGAACAAGGTGATCGCGATCAACCTGAAGGACCAGTCTTTMAAGTGGAAGTACGAGCCCAAGCAGGAAAACAACGTGGTGCCGGTGATGTGCTGCGACACCGTCAACCGCGGCCTGGCCTACGGCGATGGCAAGATCCTGCTGCAGCAGGCCGACACCACCCTGGTGGCGCTCGATGCGAAGACCGGCAAGGTCATGTGGACCGTCAAGAACGGCGATCCCAAGGTCGGTGAGACCAATACCAACGCCCCGCACGTCTTCAAGGACAAAGTCATCACCGGCATCTCCGGCGGCGAATTCGGCGTGCGCGGCCGCCTGCTCGCCTATGACCTGAAGACGGGCAAGAAGATCTGGACCGCTTTTAGCACCGGCCCCGACAACGAGCTGCTGTTCGATCCTGCAACCACCATGACCTGGACCGACGGCAAGATGGCGCCGGTCGGCAAGGACTCCTCGGTCAAGACCTGGAAGGGCGACCAGTGGAAGCTGGGCGGCGGCACCACCTGGGGCTGGTATGCCTACGATCCGAAGCTGAACCTGGTCTACTACGGCAGCGGCAACCCGGGCACGTGGAATCCGGCGCAGCGCCCGGGCGACAACAAGTGGTCGATGACGCTGTTCGCGCGGGACCTGGATACCGGCAAGGCCAAGTGGGTCTACCAGATGACGCCGCACGACGAGTGGGACTACGACGGCGTCAACGAGAACGTGCTGGCCGACCTGGACATCAAGGGCAAGAAGGTACCCACGCTGGTGCACCTGGACCGCAACGGTTTCGGCTACACGCTCAACCGCGAGACCGGCGAATTGCTGGTGGCGGAGAAATACGACCCGACCATCAACTGGGCATCCAAGATCGACATGAAGAGCGGGCGCCCCATCGTCAACGCCAAGTACTCGCCCGCCACCACGGGCCCGGATGTCGACGTCAAAGGCATCTGCCCGTCGGCGCTCGGCACCAAGGACCAGCAGCCGATGAGCTACGATCGCAAGTCGGGCATTTTCCTGGTGCCGACCAACCACGTCTGCATGGACTATGAACCCTTCCAGGTCGAGTACACCGCGGGCCAGCCCTATGTAGGAGCGACCCTGTCGATGTACGCGACGCCGAAGAGCCATGGCGGCATGGGCAATTTCATTGCCTGGGATGCCGCCGCCGGCAAGATCCTGTGGTCCAAGCCGGAGCGCTTCTCGGTCTGGTCGGGCGCGCTGGCGACGGCGGGTGATATTGCCTTCTACGGCACGCTTGAGGGCTATGTGAAGGCCGTCAATATCAAGGACGGGAAGGAGCTGTGGAAGTTCAAGACCCCCTCCGGGGCCGGCATTGGCATGGCGGCAGGGCTGGAGAAGGCGAACGAAGGTCTGGGCGCGGTAGGCGGCTACAAGGATCTGGCGAAGTACACCGATCTCGGCGGCACGCTGTTCGTCTTCGCGCTGCCTACCACCTGATGCCGGTCTTGCTCACCCCCACGATACGCAGTCTGCAATAAGCGAAGCGGCGGCCCGGCGCGGCCGCCTGCCAAGCGTCCCTACAAGGAGTTGAAGAGATGTTCCGTTCCTCAATGGTGATTTTTGCCCTGCTGGCCTGTACCGTTTGCGACGCGCAAAGCAAGAGCGACGCGACGCAATCCGCGGCGCCCTATAAGGTAAGTGAAGGCAACAAGGTCGACACCAATACCCTGCAAGGCTGGAAGACCTGGCGCGCCATGGCGTGCGAGCGCTGCCACGGCGCGCAGCAGGAGGGCATGGTCGGTCCMTCGCTGGTGGAGTCGCTGAAGAAGTTGTCGATGGACGATTTCCACAAGCTGATGATGGACGGCCGGATCGACAAGGGCATGCCGAATTTCGGGGGCTCCGAGATGATGCAGAAGAACTGGCAGAACCTATATGCCTATCTCAAGGGCCGCTCCGATGGCAAGATCAAGCCGGGCCATGTCTATCCGGCTGACAAATGATGACCGGGCCGGCGCGCCGGATAACGGCAAACAGGAGTCGACGGATGCGCAATCGGGGACTGACGCTGATGGCAACGGTGCTGGCTGGAGCGTTGGCGGCGCCACCAGGCGCGGCGCAGGCACCGCCGGCGGACAAGCTGTTGCGGGTCTGTGCCGACCCGAACAGCCTGCCGTCGTCGAACCAGCGCGGCGAAGGCTACGAGAACAAGATCGCACAGGCCATGGCCCACGATCTCGGCCGGGAGGTGGCCTACACCTTCTTCCCGCAGCGCATGGGCTTCGTGCGCAATACGCTGCGGGCGAAGGATCCCGATACCGGCAACTGGAAATGTGACTTGATCGTTGGCGTGCCCAAGGACTATGAGCTGACGGCCACCACGCGGCCGTATATGCATTCGACCTATGCGCTGGTGTTCCGCCAGCGCGATGCGCTGCGCGAGGTAGCCACGCCGGAGGACCTGTTGAAGCTGCCGCCTGAAACGCTGGGCAAGCTGCGCTTCGGCATCTTCTCGMGCGCGCCGTCGGTGGACTGGCTGCTGCGCAACAAGCTGTTCGAGCAGGCCGTGGTCTACCAGCAGCAGAGTGGTGATCCCGACGAGGTGCCGGGTGGCGTGGTCGAGCGCGATCTGCTGGCCGACAAGGTCGACATCGCTATCCTGTGGGGACCCATCGCCGGCTACCTGGCCCGCCAGCATGCCGGCGCCGGCGAATGGGTGATGGTGCCGTTCCGGCCCGATCCGCAACTCAAGTTCGATTACGAGATCGCCATGGGCGTGCGCTTTGGCGAGAAGGCGTGGAAAGATGAAGTGGATCGCTGGATTGCCGGCAACCAGGAAAAGATCAATGCGATTCTCGCCAGCTACCGGATTCCCCTGGTGGACGACAAAGGCAATCCGGTCGCGGGCCCGTCCCCCA
Organism: Cupriavidus sp. 01L46; assembly: GCF_056399905.1. Taxonomy (NCBI): domain Bacteria; kingdom Pseudomonadati; phylum Pseudomonadota; class Betaproteobacteria; order Burkholderiales; family Burkholderiaceae; genus Cupriavidus; species Cupriavidus sp. 01L46. The sequence continues at coordinate 43,180 of NZ_JBFTSF010000067.1, read as the reverse complement.
ACCGGCGTTAGGCAGCGTGTCGTCGCTGTGCTGCTGTGCGCCATCACGGGTGCCGTGGCGGCGCCCGCCGGCGCCGCCGACGATCCCATCAAGCCGGCGGAGCGGTTGCTGTTCATGGCCGACCACCTGAAGACGGTGCGGGTGCCGGCCGATCTCGTCTACCGCTTCGACAAGGGCGGCAGCCTGGCGCCGGCAGGCAGCGAGGAGGTGCACGTCAGGTTGTCGCGCGGCGGCAAGGGCGTGAGCGCGGTCGTCAGCGATGCGGCCGGCACCATGCCGTTCGCGCTCGAAGCGCCGCTGCGGGGCAATCCGGTCATCCTCTATTTCCTGGAGAAGGACATCGCCGAAATGCGCCAGTTGACCGGCGGCCAGCCGCGTTATTTCCAGAAGCGGATCCGGCTCGCGCTGGCGCAGGGCCCGGCCATCACCCCGGTGACGGCCGAGCTGGATGGCAAGCCGGTGCCGGCGCGGCAGATCGTGATCCAGCCCTACCTGGACGATCCCAACCACGCCCGCTTCGAAAACCTGGTCGGCAAGCGCTACACCTTCGTGCTGTCCGACCGCGTGCCCGGCCAGGTCCTGCTGCTCAAGAGCGAGGTGCCGGGCAAGGTGCCGGGAGTGACGCCGGACCAGGCGCAGAACCAGACGCAGAACCAGGCGCAGGACTTCGCGCGTCCGGTGCAAACCGAGACTTTGCGCTTTCGCGGCGCCAAGCCATGATGAATCGGGTGAATCGAATGCATGGGAAGCACGCAAGCGAGCGTCGCAGGTTCCTGCGCGCCGGACTGGGCGCGCTTGCCGCGCCGCTGCTTGCCGGCATGGCGGGCCGGGTCCCGGCCAGCACGGGCAGCATGGCCGACAGGTATCCGTCACGGCCGATCACGCTGATCGTCCCCTGGCCGGCAGGCGGCGCGACCGACATCACGATGCGGATCCTCGCCGAACTGGCCAGCCCGGCGCTTGGCCAGCCGATCGTGGTCGAGAACAAGCCCGGCGTGGGTGGCACCCTGGTGGGCCCCGCGCTGTCTGCGGCTAAGCCGAACGGCTACGTTATCGGCCAGTTGCCGTTGACGGTTTACCGCCTGCCGCACCAGCAGAAGACCAGTTGGCAGCCGTTGCGCGATATCCAGCCGGTGCTGATGATCTCGGGCGTCACCTTCGGCATCCTGGTCCCGGCCGACAGCCCACTGCGCAGCCTGGGCGACCTGCTTGAGTGGGGCCGCGCACATCCGGGCGAACTGACGGTGGGTTCCACGGGGATAGGTACCACGGCGCACCTCGGCATGGAAGACGYCCTCTCGCGTARCGGCATCTCCTATGTGCATGTGCCGTATCGCGGCACCGCCGACCAGATGCTGGCAGTGGCCAACCATTCGCTGATGGCCGGCGTCAATTCCACCGGCTTCGCGCCCTTCGTGGCGTCTGGGCAACTGCGCTTGCTGGCGGTGTTCAGCGAGGCGCGTTCGGCGCACTGGCCCGACGTCCCGACCGTGAAGGAGCTCGGCTATCCGGATGCCGTTTACAACTCGCCGTATGGCATCGGCGTGCCACATGGGACCGACCCGCGCATCGTCACACGCCTGCACGACGCGTTTCATCACGCGATGTTCCAGCCCCGTCATATCGCCGAGCTTGCCAAATACGACCAGGAGCTTACCTACCTGAACACGGCGCGGTACCAGGCCTACCTGGAGCGGGCCTGGGTCAAGGAGCGTGAATTTGCCGAACGCCTTGGCCTCGGGATCAAGCAGGAGGCCTCGTCATGACGCGTGCCCCGGAAGCGGCATTATTTGCCGACGCGCTGGCCTGCGAAGGCGTGCGCAAGCGGTTTGGCGCTCGGGCAGCCCTCGACGGCGTGTCGCTGCGGGTGCGGCGCGGCGAGTTTGTCGCCTTGCTGGGTCCCAACGGCGCGGGCAAGACCACGCTGTTCCAGATCCTCGCGGGGCTTTTCGTCCAGGACGCGGGCCAAGTGGAAGTGATGGGCGCCGATATGCGTGAGGCGCCGGTCCATGCACTGGCCCACATCGGCATCGTGTTCCAGCAACCGGCCATCGATCTCGATCTGTCGGTCGAGGCCAACCTGCGGTTCCATGCCGATCTGCATGGCCTGCCGCGCCGGGAATCGGCCGCCCGGATGGCGCCGCTGCTCGACCACCTGKGCCTGGCGGCGCGGCGCGGTACCCTGGTGCGTGAACTGTCGGGCGGCAACCGGCGCAAGGTGGAGTTGGTGCGCGCGCTGCTCCACCAGCCCGGCCTGCTGTTGATGGACGAAGCCACGGTGGGCCTCGACCCGGCCTCGCGCATGCAGATCGTCACCGAGGCGCGGCGTCTGGCGACGCACAGCCGGGTGGGCGTGCTATGGGCGACGCATCTGGTGCAGGAAGTCGAGGCGAGCGACCGCGTCGTGGTGCTGCATCGTGGACTAGTGCGCTTCGACGGCACACCGGCGGACCTGCTGCGCGCGGCAGGCGGCGGCAGCCTGGAAGCGGCATTCCTGTCCCTCACCGGGACACCTGAACAGGAGGCGCGGAAATGACGAACCGCCATGCGGTGCCGGCCCGCTTGCGGGCGATGTTGCTGGCCGGGCTTTGCCTGGCGCCAGGGCCGGGCTGGAGCGCGGGCACCGGCCAGCTCTTCGTCTCGAACGAGAAGGACGGCAGCCTTACCGTGATCCGGGCGGACACTCGCCAGGTGACTGGCACCCTGGCACAGTGCAAGCGGCCGCGCCACCTGCAGTTCTCGCCGGATCGTACCCGCCTGTACGTCGCCTGCAGCGACGACCACCGTATCGACGTGATCGACGTGGCCAGCCGCAAGACGGTCGGCGCGCTGCGCGTGGGCGAGGATCCGGAAATGTTCGACCTGAGCCCCGATGGCAAGTCCCTCTATGTGTCGAACGAGGAAGACGCCTTGCTGTCGGCCTTCGACGTGGCGTCCGGCAAGAAGCTGTTCGAGGTCAAGGTCGGCGAAGAGCCGGAAGGCGTCAAGGCCAGTGCGGACGGCAAGCGCGTCTATGTCGCCTCCGAAGTGGCGAACATGGTCCATGTCATCGATGTCGCGGCGCGCAAGGTGGTCAAGAACATCCAGGTCGGAAACCGGCCCCGCCGCTTCATCCTGACACCGGATGGCAAGGAATTGTGGGTAAGCAACGAACTCGGCGCCAGCGTCAGCGTGATCCGCACCGACGACCTGGCGGTGGCGCATACCATCCAGTTCGAGCCCAAGGGCTTTCGCGCCGACGACATCACCCCGGTCGGCATGACCCTGTCCAGCGACGGCAAGCGCGCCTATGTAGGGCTTGGCCGCGCCAACCACGTGGCGGTGGTGGATGCCGCCGGCAAGCGCGTGACGGACTACATCCTGGTCGGCAAGCGTGCCTGGGGACTGGGGTTGAACCGCGACAACAGCCTGCTCTATGTCACCAACGGCTTGTCTGACGATGTCAGCGTGGTCGACACGGCTCGCAACAAGGCGGTCACCGCCATCCAGGTCGGGCGGGTGCCGCATTCCGTGGTGATCGACGATTGAAGGCGGCAGACGTCATGTGGGTAAACGCACCCCTATCCTGGTGCCGGCGGGCGTTGCCGCTGGCATTCCTGTTGTTGTCGTGGGCCGCGGCCGCGCAGGAAGTGCGCATCGCCGTGGTGTCGCTTGCCGACGATCCGCGCTACGACAGCCGGCAACTGGAAAAGCGCTATCCCGGGCATCCCGAAGGGCGTCCGCTGGATGGTGCCAAGGTGGCCGTCGCCGAATCGCGCTTCGCGCTCGATGCGGTTGGCGCGACACTGGTGCTGGAACCGGTTGAAGTCCGCGGCGAAGCCGAAGTCGCCGCTGCCGTGAGCGGGCTGGTCCGCCGGAATGTGAGGTATGTCGTGCTGGACCTGCCGGCGCCTGCCGTCGTCGTGGCCGCAAAGGCGGTCAAGCGGGGGGACGCGCTGCTGTTCAACATATCCGCCGCCGACGACAGCCTGCGCGGCGCCGGCTGCGCGCCCAACCTGCTGCATACCTTGCCAAGCCTGCGCATGCGCACGGACGCACTGATGCAATACCTGGCCGCGCGCAAATGGCGCAAGGCCCTGCTGTTGTACGGGCCGCTGCCGGCCGACCGGGAGCAGCAGACCGCTTTCCTGCAATCGGCCAAGCGCTTCGGGATTGGCTGGGCTGCGCAACGTCCCTTCAAGCTGTCGAACGATCCGCGCGAGCGCGATCTGTCCAACGTGAACCTGTTGACCACCGGGGTTGACTACGACGCCGTCGTGGTTGCGGACAGCGATGGCGAGTTTGCGCGCTCGCTGCCTTATGCCACCCAGCTGCCGCGCCCGGTGGCCGGCGCCAATGGCCTGACCGCACAAGCCTGGCACTGGGCCTGGGAGCGCAACGGCGGGCCGCAGCTCAACCGGCGTTTCAGCAAGGCAGCCGGCCGGCCCATGACCAGCTTCGACTGGGCCGCATGGGCTGCCGTGAAGGCGGTGGCGGCATCGGTGGCGCGCTTGCCGAAAGCCGGCTTCGCCAGGCAGCGTGAGGCGCTGGTCTCCGGCGAGGTGGTGGTCGACGGCTTCAAGGGGCCGCGCCTGGGCTTCCGCCCTTGGGATGGCCAGTTACGCCAGCCGCTGTTTCTGTCCCACCCCGACGGCGTGATTGCCACGGCGCCGGTGGAGGGCTTCCTGCATCCTAAGAACAATCTCGACACGCTCGGCGCGGATGCCCCCGACTCAGCGTGCCGCATGACACGCTGAGCGTGCGCAGGGAGACACGATGACCCATCCCGTCATGCATGGAATGCGCGCGCTGCGGGCGGTGGCCGGCCGGGAAATTTGCAAGTTCTTCCGCCAGCCGGGCCGGCTGTTCTCGTCGCTGGTGCGGCCCTTGCTGTGGTTCCTGGTGTTTGCCGCCGGCTTCCAGAACGTCTTCGGGGTAGCCATCATCCCGCCTTACGAGACCTATATCGAATACAAGGTCTACATGGCGCCCGGGTTGATCGCCATGATCGCGCTGTTCAACGGCATGCAGTCCTCGCTGGCGATGGTGTACGACCGCGAGATGGGCGTGATGCGGCTGTTGCTTACGGCGCCGTTGCCGCGCGGCTGGCTGCTGGCCTGCAAGCTGTTGGGCGGCACGCTGCTGTCCTTGCTGCAGATGGCGGCTTTCCTGCTGGTGGCGATATGCTTCGGCGTGACGTTCGCGTGGCAGGATCTGCCGGGGGCGTTCGCGGTGATGGCGCTGGCAGCGCTGATGCTGGGCGCGATCGGCCTGCTGCTGTCGGTGCATGTGCGCCAGCTGGAGAACTTTGCCGGCACCATGAATTTCGTGATCTTCCCGATGTTCTTTATCAGCTCGGCACTATACCCGCTCTGGAAGCTGGAGGAATCCGGCGCCACTATCGTGTACCAGCTGGCGCGCTTCAATCCGTTCACGCACGCGGTCGAGGCCATCCGCTTCGCGCTGTACGGCCAGGCGCAGTGGACCAGCCTGGCGGTGGTGGCGGGCGGCGCGGCAGTGTTCTTCACGCTCGCGCTGCTGGGCTACGATCCGCAGCGCGGCGTGGCGCGGGCCGCGCGCGCTAGCGGTCCGGCCCGCTGAAGCGGCGCGATGCCGCGTCGGCGCGAAACACCAGCGGCACTTCGTGCGGCGCTGCTGGCGGCCCGCTTTGGGCGGCAAGGCGCCCATGCATGACTACGTTGCGCACGGTGGCATGATCCGGCGACTTGTCGCAAACGGGATCTGTTCGGTTGGCATCGCCGGTCAGCAGCCAGGCCTGGCAACGGCAGCCGCCGAGATCGATCTCCTTTTCATCGCATGAGCGGCACGGCTCGGGCATCCATGCCGTGCCGCGAAAGCGCTGGAAGGCATCGCTGTGGTACCAGATATCGCGCAGCGATTGCGTGCGCACGTTCGGCAGGACGAGGCCGGGCAGCATGCGCGCGGCGTGGCAGGGCAGGGCGGCGCCGTCGGGCGCAATCCCGAGAAACACCGAGCCCCAGCCATTCATGCATTTCTTGGGCCGCTGCTCGAAATAGTCCGGCACCACGAACAGGATGCGGCAGCGCTTGCCGATCCTGGCGCGGTAGGACTCCACCACCGACTCGGCCTCGCGCAGCTGCTCCTCGGTCGGCATCAGCGCCAGCCTGTTCTCCCAGGCCCAGCCGTAGAACTGCGTATTGGCCAGCTCCAGGTATTCGGCGCCCATTTCCAGCGCCATCTCGATGATGGTGCCGACATGGGCGAGGTTGTGCCGGTGCAGCACGCAGTTGAGCACCATYGGGTAGCCGTGCGCCTTGATCAGCTTCGCCACCCGTTGCTTCAGGTCGAAGGTGCGGGTGCTCGACAGGAAGTCGTTCATTTCCCGCGTGGAGTCCTGGAACGAGAGCTGGACATGGTCGAGCCCGGCCACGCGCAGCGCGCGCAGGCGCGCGTCGGTCAGGCCCACGCCGGAGGTGATCAGGTTGGTGTAGAAGCCCAATTGCCGGGCATGGCCCACCAGGTCTTCGAGGTCGTCGCGCACCAGTGGCTCGCCGCCGGAAAAACCAAGCTGGGCGGCGCCGAGCGCGCGCGCTTCCTCCAGTACCCGGCGCCACTGCGCCGTGTCCAGTTCCTGGCCATGGCGCACGTAGTCGACCGGGTTGTAGCAAAAGGCGCAGTGCAGCGGGCAGCGGTAGGTCAGCTCCGCCAGCAACCACAGAGGCGGACCCACCGTGGCGGTGGGCAGGCCCGGCTCAGACGAGCCAGCCGCGTTCGCAGGCATGTTTGACAAAGGTGTGTACCTCGGTGGCAATGCCCTGCACGCCGAAGGACGTCTGGAGTTCGTCGATCAGCATGTCGAGCGTATGGGTGCCGTCGCAGCGCTGCAGGATGGCGGCCGCGCTGTCGTTCAGCTTGACCATGCCTTCAGGATAGAGCAGCACCCAGGCTTTCTGGGCCTCTTCCCACTGCAGGCGGTAGAGCGGGTCCAGCCGCGGCGTGGCGGCTACGGTGTCGGGCTTGGCAGGGGAGTTCATACGGGATACGCCTTTTCGATGGCGTCCAGCATCGACCATAGGATGTCGAGCTTGAACTGCAGGATTTCCGTGGCGCGCTGCTGTTCGGCCGGCGTGCGGAAATAGTCCAGCGTGACGCGCAGGCCATGGTCGACATCGCGCTGCGCCAGCGGGATGCGCGAACGGAAATAGCTGAGTCCCTCTGCGTCGATCCACGGGTAATGCTCCGGCCAGCCGGCCAGCCGTTCCTTGTGGATGGCGGGGGCGAACATCTCGGTGAGCGACGAGCACACCGCTTCCTGCCACGGCGCAYGCCGCGCGAAGTTGACGTAAGCGTCCACCGCGAAGCGCACCCCGGGCAGCACCAGTTGCTGGGACCACAGCGCCTCGCGCGTCAGCCCCACGGCTTGGCCGAGGCGGCTCCAGGCTTCGATGCCGCCGGGCTCGGTGGCGGTGCCGTCGTGGTCGAGAATGCGGATCACCCACTCGCGCCGCGTTTCGCGTTCGGGGCAATTCGAGAGGATGGCGGCGTCCTTGAGCGGGATATTGATCTGGTAGTAGAAGCGGTTGGCTACCCAGCCCTGGATCTGTTCGCGTGAGCATTGCCCGCTCGCCATGCGCCGGTTGAAGGGGTGATGGATGTGGTAGCGCGATTCCAGAGCGCGTAGCCGCGCTTCGAAGGCCGCGCGCTCGCCGTCGGGAATCGCTGGCGGGACGGGTTGGGGGTGTGGTACGGGCATCACAGGGCGATCTCCATGCCGTCATAGGCCACCTCGATCCCGTGCGCGGCCAGTTCGCTGCGCGGCTGCGAGTCTTCCACCAGGATCGGGTTGGTGTTGTTGATATGAATCAGGATCTTGCGTGCCGCTGGCGCTTCGTCCAGCGCGGCAATCATGCCGTGCGGGCCGGACTGCGCCAGGTGGCCCATATCGCGGGCCAGTTTGGACGACAGGCCGAGCCGCCGCATTTCATCGTCGGTCCAGAAGGTGCCATCGACCAGGATCACGTCGGCCTGGGCCAGCTCCGCGCGCACATGCGGCTCGATGCTGCCCAGCCCGGGCGCATAGAACACGCGCTTGCCGCTGGCGCAGACGATGCGCAGGCCGATATTGTCGCCATGCTGCGGCGCGGCGCGGTTGGGGGAGTAGGGCGGCGGCTTGCTGTCCAGCGCGATGGCGTGCAAGGTGAGCCCCGCGAGCGGCGGCACGGTGAAGGGGCTTGCGTCCAGGGGCAGCGGATGGGTTTCCAGGTTGCAGTAGTGGGACAGGATGCGGGACAACGGAAAACCTTCGCTCAGGTCCTTCAGCACCGGGGCCGTGGCGTAGACCGGCAGCGCGCTACTGTGCTCGCGCAGCATCAGCAGGCCAGTGACATGGTCGATCTGCGCGTCCATCAGCAAGACGGCGGCGATCCCGGTGTCGCGCGCCGCGCGGGCCGGCTGTAGCGCCGGGGTGGCGCGGATCTGCGCCAGGATGTCGGGCGAGGCGTTGACCAGCAACCATTGCACGCCGTCCTCGGATAGCGCGATCGAGGATTGCGTACGTGCGGTGGCGGCAATGGTGCCGCGACGCAGCCCGTCGCAGTTGAAGCAGTTGCAGTTCCATTGGGGAAAGCCGCCGCCGGCAGCCGATCCCAGTACCCGAAGTGTTGTCATGGCCTGGTGTTTGTCCAGTCAGGGCCAAGGAAAAAGCCCGCCGGCCGGCGGGCTTTCCCGGATTCCAGCCGTCCGCCCAGTCAGCGGTTGGCAATGTACATGGTGATCTCGAATCCGAACCGCATATCGACGTATGCGGGAGTAGTCCAGGTCATTGGCGGCTCCTTTCAGGATGGGGTAGGCAAGTACAGCATAGTCCATGCAAAGGTAACGGCGAAGCTTGCTTGCCGTCGGCATCGGTGCTGCAACAAGCATGCCCGGCCGCCGCCGCCGACCGTTGGGCGAAGCCAATTGCCGTGCAGCCTCTTGCCTGGTTCCGTCTAGCAGGCCAGGCGGGCATCATGCTGCTCCGCAGCATTGCATAACGCCCCGCCTGAGGCTCTCGGTCAGTGCTCGCGGGAGCGGGCAAAGTGTCACGCCATTGCCACAGCGCGGGCCGGATGTGCAACAGGCTGCCTGCCTACATCCGGTACACAACCCCGACCCAGGCGCTGCGCGGCGCGCCGGGTGCGACGAACAGCGCGCTGGCGTTGTCTTCCGGCGTCACGTGCGGGCGCAGCAAGTTGCCGTTGGGAAACAGGTCGTTGGAGATCTGGCCGTAGGTCTCGTAACGGCGGTCGAACAGGTTGGCCACGCGCGCGTAGATCTCGAAATGCTTGTTGACGCGGTAGGACGCCCGCAGGTTCACCGTGGCGTACCCGGGCGTGCTCCAGTCCGCGTACTTGGGCGCCTTGCCGGGCTGCGGGTCGGCGCGCAGGCCGTCTTCGTTGCCGTTTGTGGGGCTGCTGGACACGCCGACCAGGTCGGCGCCCAGGGTCAGGCCGGCCAGCGCCTGCCAGTCCACGCCCAGCTTGATCGTGTGCCGCGGCACGCCGGCCCGGCGCATGCCCGGCTTGACGTCGATGGTGCGCTCTCCCACCGCGAGCCGCCCGTTGGCCTGGTAGGTGGCCTGCAGATAGCTGTAGCCCAGGCGCAGCGTGAAGTCGCCCAGGCGCTGCCGCGCGGAGAGGTCGAAGCCCTGGTTGCGGGTCCGGTCGAAGTTGGCGAAGTAGCCCTGCTGGGTGTTGGGGGCACGCAGGAACAGGATGTCGTCGTGGTTGTCGATGCGGTAGAACGTGCCGGACACCTCGGTGTCCTTCGACGGGCGCCAGCGCGCACCCGCCTCGTAGGAATGCGACACGACCTGCTTGAGGTAGGGGTCGGCCTGCAGGCCGGCGGGCAGGCGGCAGGGCTGGGCCGGATCGGCGCAGCCCAGCTCCAGCACCGTGGGCACCCGGTTGTTCTGGGCGTAGCCGCCGAACACCGAGACCCCGCCGCCCAGCTTTTGCGTCAGGCCCAGCGCGGGGTTGAGCCGGCGGTAGGTGAAGCTCTCCTGCGGCTGCTCGCTGCCGTCGCTGTTGCGCAGCGTATTGCTCACGGTGACGTGGTTCCACCTGGCCGAGGCGGTGAGGAAGGTGCTGGGCGTAAGGGACCAGGTATCGGAGAGATACAGGCCAATCGCGCGCGAGGTGCCACTGACGCCGGAGAACAGTGCATTGGGCGCGTTCGGGTCGGCGACCACGCCGCGGTCGTCGGTGAAGGTGGCGAGCTGCTCGTACTGCGAGTAGGTCAGGCGGCTGCGGTCGAAGGTCAGCCCGGCGTTGAGCAGGTGGTGCTCGGTTTCTTTGGCGGCACCGAGCGCCACGCCGATGGATTGCTGCCACATATGCGTGGTGTTGAGCACGGCCGGGTCCAGCGCGGCGCCTTCGGCCCGGGTGAAGCCGCAGCGGGACTTGCGCGGGCTGCCGTCGGCGTTGAAGCCGTCTTCGCAGTCTTCCGTGTAAGCGTCGTAATCGGGGTTGATGTCGCCGTTGGTGGTGTCACGGCGGCTGGTGCGCACGTAAGCGAGCATGGCGGCGCTGGTCTTGTCGTCGATCCAGTGGCGGCCGTTGAGGGCTACCTGGGTGACTTGGTTGCGGGTCTTGTCCGGGTAGGTGTATGCGGCGGCGCGGTTGTTTTCGTACAGGCCGGGCAGCAGGGCATTGCCGCTCGCGCGGTAGCTCGGCACCAGGCCGTTGCCGATCAGGGTGCTGCGCCCGTGCAGCAGGGACACGTCCCAGCTGGTAGTGTCGCTGGCATGCCCGGCCTTGACGAACAGGTTGCCGAGCCGGCCTTCGGAATGATCGCGCCAGCCGTGTTCCTGGAACAGGGTGCCGGCGGCGAAGGCGTGCCAGCCGCTGTCGCTGCGGATGCCGCCCGACAGGTCGGCGCGCTTGCGGTTGCCGCTGCCATAGGAGAGATCGGCGGTCAGGCCCGGTGAAGTCAGGCCCGAGCGGGTGGTCATGGCCAGCGCGCCGCCGAGCGTGTTCAGGCCGTAGGCGGGGTTGGCGCTGGAGACCAGCGAGACGCTATCGAGCGCGGCCTCGGGGATCATGTCCCAGCTGACCACGTCGCCAAAGGGCTCGTTGACGCGGATGCCGTCGAGGTAGATTGACAGGCCTTGGGATGCGCCGGGGATGGGCGAGGCGCGAAATCCGCGGTAGGTGAGGTCGGACTGGAAGGGGCTGCCCTGGATGTCGTTGACATTGACGCCGGTGAAGTAGCGTGCCAGATATTCGGCGAGGGTGCCGGTACGTTTGCCGTTCAGGTCGTCGCCGCTAGCCGTCTGCACGGTGTACGGCACCAGGTCGCGGTCCACGCCGATGCCGGGCAGCGGCGCGGCGGCCACGATCTGGACTTCGGGCAGCATGGCGCCATCCCCGATCGTGCCGGTATTGCCTGCATTGCTGGTGGGCACCGAGGTGACAGTTTGTACCGGAAACGGCATTGCATCGCGCGGCGCGGTGTTCGCCGCCACCGCCGCCACCGCCGCCACCGCCGCCACCGCCGCCACCGCCGGCGCTGCAGGCACGAAATTCGCTGAAGCGGCATGGTCCGCCTGGGCTGATGCCGCACCGGCCGCAAGCGGGAAGCATAGCCGGACGACCGCGCGTGCCAGCGTGGTGCGGCGCAAACCCGGAATCTTTCGCGGGGGCGGGTGGCGTGGGCGGCGTGGTGGTCTTGGGGCAAGGGGCATGGTGGGTCTCCTCATATTGTTATCTGGGCATCCGCTCCTGCTCAAGCAGGTCCCATACCTCCATAGCCGGGAAAAAATCCCGATTTGATTGAGAGCGAGGCATGGGCAAGACAGGGAATGCAAGGAGACGGGAGCCATGGAGATGTCAAGCCTGCTGATGCGCCGCGCCGCGTGGGTGACCCTACTCGGCTTGTGCTGTGCCCTGCTGGCGGCACTCTGGCAAGCGCAGCGCAATGTGCGGCACGAGGGCGTCGGCGCGCTGCGCACCGCCGAGCTGATGGCCCACCTGGCGGCGCTGCAGGGTGGCGGGCAGGGCGGCGCCGGCGCACGCCTGGACGCCCTGCGGCGCATCAACGCCTCGGGGGAGCTGCGTCACCTGCAACTGCTGCTCAAGGATGGCGAAGGCCGCGTGCTGGTGGCCCCGGCGCAGGACGAGGCCGTGCCGGCGCCGTTCCAGGCCTTGCGCTGGGTCCAGGCCCGGTGGCAAGGTGCGGCCGCCGCACCGGCCCAGACCTGGCGCATCGCGCGCGGCGATGGCGGCGACTGGCAGGCCAGCCTGGTATGGAACCCGCTCAGCGAGCAGCGCGAAGCCTTCGGCGACATCGTCGGTGTGCTGGCGCTGCTATGCGTGTTCAGCGCCATGATGCTGGGCGGCATCTGCTGGGTGGTGCGGCGCGCGCTGGCGCCGCTGCGCGACATCCTCCATGCGATCTCGCGTTATGAGCGCAGCGACTACGCGCACCGCCTGCCCGCCATGCCGACGCGCGAGCTGGATGCGATAGCACGGGCGCTGAACCACCTGGCCGGCGCGCTTGCGCACACGCAGGCGACGCGCCGTGCGCTCAGCCTGCGTGTGTTGACCCTGCAGGAGCAGGAACGCGCGCGGCTGGCCCGGGAATTGCACGACGAGTTCGGGCAGGTGCTGACCGCGATGCGTGCCGACACGGCCTACATGGCGCGCAAGACGCGCGCCGACCCGGCCTTGAACGCGGTGGCGCAGGATCTGGCCAAGCACTGCGAGCGCATCCACCTGGACGTGCGCGACCTGCTGCGCGGGCTGCGCCCGCACGGCTCGCAGCCGGGCGGCGGACCGGTGCCGCTGGCGCGCATGCTGGGCGAGCTGGTGGAGGGCTGGCGCGGGCAGGCGGGCAGGCACACTGCCTTTGCGTTGCGGCTGGACCTGGGTGGCGCCGGCTTGCCGGACGAACTCGCCCTGTCGCTCTATCGGATGACGCAGGAGGCGCTGACCAACGTCGTGCGCCACGCGTGGGCGAGCCAGGCAACGGTGTCGTTGCGGGCCGACGGCGCGGGCACGGTGGATTGGTCGGTGGAAGACGACGGCGTCGGCATGGCTGCCGCCTCGCCATCGGCGCGCCAGGGCCACGGACTTGACGGCCTGCGCGAGCGCGTATGGGCGCATGGCGCGGAGATCGAGATCAGCGAGTCGGCACCCGGCGCCGATCGGCCCGGCCTGCGGCTTGCGGCGCGCTTCTGCCTGGCTGGCGCAGGCGGGCCGGCGGAACTGGCGAATCATGACGACTGGGCGCAGGAGGCCTGAAGGCATGGCGACATGGTGATGGCATCCATCCGGGTGGCGCTCGCGGACGACCACGCCGTGGTGCGCACCGGCTATCGGCGTTTGCTGGAACTGGAAGCGGGCATCGAAGTCGTGGCAGAGTTCGGCGACACCGACGTCGCCTACGGCTGGCTGACGCAGCACGAAGCCGAGGTGCTGATCCTCGACCTGTCGATGCCGGGCCGTGGCGGGCTGGAAACCCTGCAAAGGCTGGGCAGCCGCCTGCCCGGCTTGCGCGTGCTGGTGTTCAGCATGCACGACAGCCCCGCGCTGGTGGCGCAGGCGCTGAAGGCCGGTGCGCGCGGCTACCTGACCAAGAGCAGCCCGCCCGAGGACCTGGTCGATGCCGTGCGGCTGGTCATGCGCGGGGAGCGGCCCCTGTCGGACGATGTCAGGCAGGCCCTGGGGCACATCGGCGGGCAACAGGAAGAGGTGCCTCACCTTGGCTTGTCGCCGCGGGAGTTCGATGTGTTCCGGTTGCTGGCAAAGGGAAAACAGGTGGATGAGATTGCCGGCCAGCTATTCCTTAGCATCAAGACCGTGGCCAATTATCAGACCATGCTGCGCAAGAAGATGGGGCTTGGCAATACGCTGGAGATGCATCGCTACGCGCGGCAGCACGGCTTGCTTTAGCGCCTGGTCACGCACCGATGTCCTCCCGTAATAGCCGACAACCCGCTCCGGCACAGATTGCTGCACGCTGCAACAAAGTGCTCCACCTGTTCCAACGCGTTTGACCCCCTGCGTACTGCATGTCTTCCGTCCGATCGCGCCGCGTCAACCGGCACCCAGGTTCCGCCACGCTCCTGGCATGGCTTGTGCTGAAGTCCGCTGACCAGCCGGCGTCGTTCCAGGCCGCATTGCATCCAGAGGACCCAATGACAGCAGACGAGAAGCTCCAGGACTGGCGCGACAGCGCCCGGCGCGTGGAGCGCGAGGTGGCCAAGGCGGTGCTCGGCCAGCCGCAGGTCATCCGCCTGATCAACGTTGCGCTGTTCGCGCGCGGCCACGTACTGCTGGAGGGCGACGTCGGCGTGGGCAAGACCACGGTGCTGCGCGCCTTTGCCCGCGCCATCGGCGGTGAATTCGAGCGCGTGGAAGGGACCATCGACCTGATGCCTGGCGACCTGGTGTATCACAGTTACGTGGACGCGCAGAGCAAGCCGCGCATCGACCCCGGCCCGCTGCTGCGCCACGGCGAAAGGCTTACCACGTTCTTCTTCAATGAGATCAACCGCGCCCGGCCGCAGGTCCAGTCGTTGTTGCTGCGGGCGATGGCGGAGCGCTCGGTGTCGGCCTTCAACCGCGAGTACTGCTTCCCCCATATGACGGTGTTCGCCGACCGCAACAAGGTCGAGAAGGAGGAGACCTTCGAGCTGGCCTCGGCCGCCCGCGACCGCTTCATGTTCGAGCTGAACATTGCCACGCCCGCCGATCCCGCCGTGCGCCGCGCGCTGGTCTTCGATGCGGTCTACCACGATACCGAGTCCTTGCTGGAGCAGGTCGCGCCGGATGTACTGCCTTGGGCGCAACTCAACGAGATTGCCGCGATCATCCAGCGCGGCATACAAGCCAGCGAGACCATCGAACGCTATGTGCTGCAACTGTGGGAGGCCACCGAGACGCCGCAGCGTTTCGGCATACGCCTGGACGGCGTCGACATGGAGCGCCTGATTCTTGCGGGCGCCAGCCCGCGCGGCATGAGCGCCCTGATGAGGGCAGCGCGCGTGGTGGCATGGATGGCGGGCCGCACGCACCTCGTGCCCGAAGACATCCATGCCGTGTTGCCTTCGGCGCTCGGCCACCGCGTGTTCTTCACGCCGGTGTACGAACTGCGCCGGGCGGAACTGTCCGACGCGCTGGTGCGGCAGATCATGGGCACCATTGCCGCGCCATGATGCGAACGACGCGAACGTGGCCATGACCAGCCTGCGCGAATTCCACTATCGGCTGCCCGCCCGCGCGGGTGGATTCCGGCCGGGGTCCCACCTGGGAACCAGCCTCGGCCACGGGCAGGAATTTGCCGCGCACATGCGCCTGCTCGACAATCCGGACCCGCGGCGGATCGACCTGCGCGCCAGTCTGCGCAACCTGCGGCAGGAATGGCTGGTGCGCGCCCACCGGCAGCGTGTCAGCGTGCCCGTGCATGCCGTGGTCGACGTGTCGGCCTCGATGCGATTCGGGGCACATGCCAGCAAGCTGCACGTCGTGGCGGATTTCCTAGAAGGGTTGGGGCATAGCGCCTTTCGCGCCGGTGACCCGGTGGGCATGCTGGCATTCGACGCGGTGGAGCGCACCGACCTGTTCGTGCCGGCGCGGCACAGCCGTGGCGCCGGCTATGCCATGTCGGCGATGCTGCGGGAGTTCGCGAGCGCAGGCGCTTCGGCCTGCGCGGGTGGTGCCGAAGGGCTCTCGCAAGCGGCGCAGCGCTTAGCGGATCGGCAGGGACTGATTTTCCTGGTCTCAGACTTTCACTGGGCGCTTGAAGCACTGGACGGCGTTCTCGACCTGCTGGCGCAGGCGTACGTGGTGCCAATGATTACCTGGGACCCTGCTGAAACCGAGCCGCCGCCGGGCAACGCGCTGCTGGCCGTGCGCGATGCCGAGACCGGCCGCCGGCGCACGCTGTGGGTAGGCAAGGCGCTGCGCGCCCAGTGGCGCGACACGGTGGCTCGGCGGCGCGCCCGGCTTGACGCCCTGTTCCTTGCGCGAGGGCTGCGGCCCATCCATCTGCACGGGGCATTCGAGGCCGAGGCCCTGTCCCGTTATTTTCTCGAGGCCGTGGCATGACGCATCGCCAGCACCTCCTTCCCAGGCTTGCCGGCGCGGCTTGCGCGGCAACGAGTGCCGCCGTGCTGGTCCTTCCCGCAGCCTGGGCGCAGGGAAAAGCGGCCACCGTGGTCGTGCAGCAGCCACGCGCCTTTGGCTACGTGCTTGGCGACGTAGTCACGCAGCGCATCCTGCTGCCCGCCGACGGCACCGCCGTCGCGCCCGCGGCGCTGCCACGCGCGGAGCGCATCGGCGGATGGCTGGAACGGCGTCCGATCCAGTGGGAGACCGATCCTGACGGCCGCCGCTGGCTGCGCGTGAGCTACCAGATCGTCAATGCGCCGCAAACGCTGACCGCGATCGCGCTGCCTGCCTTGTCGCTGCCCATGAGCACGGGTCCGGCGCTGAAGACCAGCGCGCACCTGATCAGCGTCGRCCCGCTGACGCCGCAGGCCGTGCTCGGCAAAGGCGGCCTGCTCGAAATGCGTCCCGACCGGGCCGTGCCTGCGTTGCCAACCGAGCCGATTGCGCGGCGGATGCGGCTGTCGCTCGCCGCGCTGGCGGCCACCCTGGCCGCCTGGCTGGGCTGGTGGGCCTGGCGCAACCGGCGCGAATCCAGGCAACTGCCTTTGGCGCGGGCATGGCGCAGGATGCGCAGTCTCGACCCCAGCCAGGCCGAGGCCTGGCTATGCCTGCACCAGGCCCTGAACGAGACCGCCGGAACGGTCCTGCGTGCGGCAGCGCTCCCCGGGCTGCTGGCGCGGGCACCGCATCTGCAACCCCTGCGCGCGCGGCTCCAGCATTTCCTTGCCCACTCGGATCAGCGGTTCTTCTCGGGCGAGCCCGACGGCGAGCCATTTCCGTTGCGCGCGCTCTGCCGCGACCTCTATCTTGCCGAGAAGCGTGCCCGGCCATGACGATTCCCTTTGACTTCGTCCATCCGTGGGTATTGGCGCTGCTGCCGCTGGCCCTGTTGCCGCTGCTGCGCCGGCGCGGCGACACGCTGTCTTTTCCCTGCGTGGCGTGGCTGCCGCCGGATCGCATCGGCCGCGTCGCCGGCGCGCTGGAGCGGGGCCTTGCCGTGATCGCCATGGCAGGCATCATCGTCGGCCTGGCCAGCCCAGGCCGCTCGGAAACGCAGGTGGCGCGGACCGGGCACGGCGCGGAGATCCTGATCCTGCTGGACCGCAGCGGCAGCATGAATTCCGTCATCGTAGCCAAGGGCGAGCAGGCCGCGCTGCGCACGCAGGGAGACACCAAGGGCGATGTCGCGCGCGAGCTGCTCACGCGCTTCGTCGCGCAGCGGCCCRATGACCGCTATGCCTTCATGATGTTCAGCACCAGCCCCTTGCGTGTGCTGCCGTTCACCGAGCGCAAGCAGGCGATCCAGGCCGGCATCGCGGCCACCCGCATCGGCCGGGGGCTGATGAACACCGATATCGGCAGGGCGGTGCTGGCAGCGATCGCCGAGTTCGACGCGCGCCCTTACTCCGGCAGCCGCATCATCCTGATGGTGTCGGACGGCGGCGCGCAGCTCGATGCCGGCACGCGCAAGCGTATCGAGGCCGGCCTGGCCCGCAACCGCATTGCGTTGTACTGGATCTACCTGCGCACCGGCATCAGTCCAAGCCTGCACGCCGATGTCCCGGACGACAGCCCGGCACAGGAGATCGCACTGCACCGTTTCTTCCAGAGCATGGCCACGCCATATCGCGCGTACGAGGCCGAGGACGCCAGTGCCATGGCCGCCGCCATTGCTGAAGTCGGCCGCCAGCAGAACCTGCCGCTGTCGTTCACGGAGCGCGTGCCGCGCAAGGATGGCAGCGCCTACGTCTTTGGCGCGGCGCTGGTTTGCTGCGCGCTGCTGCTTGGATACCGATGCCTGCAATTGCGGAGCTGGACATGAGGCGACGCACCATCCATCTGGCGTTTGCCGTGGCGGCGGTTGCCTTCGGCGCGCTCGCGGCCGCCCAGGCCGTGCAGCTGCGCAAGGCGGCCCGGATCAACCAGGCCGTGGCATCGGCAAAGGCGAACGCCAGCGCCGCCGCCGAGGTGCCCGAGGCCAGGCTGGCGCAGGCCAGCGCGCTGGCCGAGGCCGGCCAGCATGACGCGGCCCTGACGGTCTACAACAGCCTGATCCAGCGCGGCCGCACCGATGCGCTCGGGCAGACGGCGCTGTTCAACCTGGGCAATATGTTCCTGCGCAATGCGCGCGAGACCGCCGCGAACGATGCCTTCCAGGCGCAGGCGCTGGTGGAGCTTGCCAAAGCGCGCTACCGCGATCTGCTGCGCGCCGATCCCGGCGACTGGGATGCCCGCTACAACCTCGAGCGCGCGCTCTGGCTGGCCCCCGAGGCGCAGGATGTGTTCGGCGCCGAGACCGACGACATGCCCAAGGAGCTGCTGCGCATCAAGGTGCCGGGCCTGCCACCGGGAGACCTGCCTTGACGCTGCGCACGCTGGCTGGCCGCTTCTTCGCGCGGGAAAACGGGCCGCTGGCGGTGACGTTGCTGCTGCTGGTGGCCGCGGTCTGGATGCCGCCGCTGACCCTGCCGCGCGGCACCTTCCGCTATATGGTCACCTTCGACGTAACGCAAAGCATGAATGTCGAGGACATGGGAAGCCCCGCGGCGCCCGTGAGCCGCCTGGCGTACGCGCGCGGCGCCATGCGCGAGTCTCTCAAGCACTTGCCCTGCGGCTCTGAAGTGGGCTGGGCCGTGTTTGCCGACTATCGCGCGCTCCCCCTGCTGACGCCGCTTGAGGTCTGCGCCAATTACGATGCCTTGCTGTCGTCGCTGGATCGCATCGACAGCCGCATGGCCTGGGTCAATGCGAGCAGCATCACGAAGGGGCTTTACTGGACGCTGCGCACGGGCAAGAGCATGGGTGACGGCACCCGCGTCGTCTTCATCACCGATGGCCACGAGTCGCCCCCGCTCCGGCCRTCGGAGCACTCCATGTTGAATGTCACGCCAGGCGAGACCGCCGGCTGGCTGTTCGGGGTAGGGGGCGACACGCCGATGCCCATTCCCAAGTCCGACCCGGATGGCAACCGCATCGGCTACTGGCGCGCCGACGAGGTCGTGCAGCTCGGCGCAGTATCCGGTGGCGTGGCGCCGGCGCAAAGCCAGGAACATCTTTCCGCCTTGCATGAAGCGCATCTGCAAGCGCTGGCCAGGCAGACGGGCCTTGGCTACCGCCGCGTCGCCGCGCCCGGGGCATTGACCAGCGCGCTGCTCGACGGGCGCCTGGCGCATCGGCAGCCGGTCAGGACCGATCTGCGCTGGCTGCCGGCCGTGCTTGCCCTGTTGTTGCTGACCTGGCATCTTCTGCCAGCGCGCGGGCGCCTGCCTCTGCGCCGCCTCTTCGGGCAAGGCAAGCCGGAGGCTTCGCCCTGATATCCTCCTCCGAATGACAACTACGGCTGCCAAAGAGGTTCGCGCCGCTGGCGCGAAACGAGGGCGCAAAGCGGCACCAACACGAGGTGGGAATCATGCCTAGTCTGCCAGAAGGCCAGCCGGCGGCGCGGTCCTTCCATTTTTGCCGTCCGGATGCGCACAGCCTGCATGTTCGCCTGGCGGGGCCGGCCTGCGGGGCGCCCTGGCTGGTGCTGCACGGCGGGCCCGGCAGCGGCTGCAGTCCGGCCATGCTGGCATGGTTCGATCTCGGCCGCGACCGGGTGGTGCTGCCGGACCAGCGCGGCGCGGGGCGGTCGCGGCCAGCCGGCACGTTGCGGCGCAACACGGTGACGGCGTTGCTGGCCGACCTGGAAGCATTGCGGGCGCGGCTGGGCATCGCGCAATGGAATGTGGTCGGCGGCTCGTGGGGGGCCGCGCTGGCGCTGGCCTATGCCGCGCGTTTCCCGCAGGCGGTATCGCGGCTGGTACTGCGTGGCAGTTTCTTGGTCGGTTGGGACGACATACTTGCGCTGTTTGCGCCGCGCGCGCGCGGCCTATCCATGCTGCGCCGGGTGGCGCCGGATGGCGAGCGCTTGCCTGGCGCCCGCGCCCAGCACGGCGGCGTGACACGCGCGATGCTGAAGGGCTCGCGCGCCAAGCAGGAACAGGTTGCGCAGGACTGGCAGCGGGTCGAGCGCCGGCTGCTCGGGCTGCGCGCTTCGCATCAGCGCTCGCCGTTGCTGCCGGAGCGCGAGGCTTTCCGGCGTAAATACCGGGTCCAAGCGCATTACCTGCAGCGGCGCGCGGGGCTTGGCAAGGCGGTGTTGCTTGCGGCCGCCGCTGCCATTGGCCGACGCGGCCTCCCAGTCACGCTGTTGCACGGAAAGGCGGACCGGGTCTGCAGCCCTCGCAATGCCAGGCGGCTTTTGGAGGCCATGCCGCATGCCCGGCTGCAGTGGGTGGAGGGCGGCCATCTTGCTAGTGGGGCCATGGCGCGGGCGCTGGCGGCGGCGATTCGGGTGGCGCCGGAGCAAGGTGCCGGCTGATCCGCCGGCGGTCCGGCAAATCAGCAGGCAAGCCGTCTTGGCGCAGTGCCTTGGCTTGCGCGCATGGCTTTGCTCTGGTGGAGCGGCGTTTAGCCCATATCGCATCTAGGCCACGACAAGCGGCCCCGCCTGCTCGACAACCGGCCAGCCCCGGTCCAGCGCGATGGCACGCAGGCGCGGATCCGGCGCCACCACGATCGGATGGCTGACGTGCTCCAGCAGCGGCAGGTCGTTGGCCGAATCGGAATAGAACAGCGAACGCTCGAATTCGTCCCAGCGCCGCCCGATTGCGGCCAGCCATTGCGCCACCCGCTCGACCTTGCCCGCGCCGAAGCTTGGCACGCCGACCATCTCGCCGCTGAAGGGGGCCAGCGGGCCGGCACCAACGGTGGCGGCTTGCGAGGCAACGAGGTGCGCCACGCCGAAGCTGTCGGCAAAGCCGCGTGCGACGAAGTCGTTGGTGGCGGTCACGATGCAGCACAGGTCGCCAGCGGCGCGGTGCTGGGCCACCAGCTCGCGCGACGGCACCGGGATTCGGTCAGCGATGCTGGCGATGAAGGCGCTGCGCCAGGCGTCGAGATCGCGGCGGTCGTAGCGGGCCAGGAAGGACATGCAGAAGCGCTGGAAGGCGTGGATGTCCAGCCTGCCATCGGCATAGTCCTGGGCAAAGCGCTGGTTCTGCGGGGCGAATTCGGCTTCGTCGAGCACGCCGAGCTGCATCAGGTAGCGCAGCCAGGTGGAGCCACTGTCGAAGGGAATCAGGGTGTGGTCGAGGTCAAACAGTACGAGTTGCATGCGCGATACGGGTAGCGGCAAGGTTGGGAACGGGCAAATCCCGCACATGATAAGGCGTTGGCCCCGAGGCGGGCGCCAGCCCGGTCAGGAAGGCGGCTTTCAGCGCGCATTCCTCGAACTCCGATTTGGCCTCGCTATCGAGCACGATGCCGGCGCCGACGCCCATGCGGCCGGCCCGCACGCCGCCACGGGCGGGGCCGAGCACCAGCGTGCGGATGGCCACCGACAAGCAGAAGCTGCCGCAGACGCGCGCCGACCCCGGCGCGGGTGCTTCGACCCAGCCGATGGCGCCGGTGTACAGTCCCCGGGGGCTGGCTTCCAGCGCGGCGATCAGTTCCATGGTGTGATGCCTGGGCGCGCCGGTGATGGAACCGCAGGGAAAGATGGCGCGCAGCAGGGCCGGCATCGATACGGCTTCGGGCAGGGTCGCCTCGACGGTGGAGGTCATCTGGAACACGCTGGCGTAGGGCTCGATCGAGAACAGCGCCGGCACCTTGACCGAGCCGATTTGCGCCACGCGGCCCAGATCGTTGCGCAATAGGTCGACGATCATCAGGTTCTCGGCGCGGTTCTTGTCGTCGGCCGCCAGCGCGCGGGCAATCGCGCGGTCTTCGGCCGGGCTCGCGCCGCGCCGGGCGGTGCCTTTCATGGGGCGCGCAGTGAGCTTGCCGTCTTCATGGCGCAGGAACAACTCGGGCGAGCAGGACAGGATGAAGGGCTGCTGCGCGTCGTGAGGCAAGGCGATCAGCGCTCCGTATGGCACCGGCTGGCGCGCGCGCAAGCGGCGGTACAGGCCAGGCGGGGAGCCCGAGGCTTCGAAATCGATCCGGTAGGTGTAGTTGACCTGGTAGGTTTCACCGGCACGCAGCGCTTCGTGGATACGGGCGATCGCGGCGTGGAAGGTTGGACGGTCCACGCTCGGCCGGAATGCGCCGACACTCGCAGGCGAGGGCGTCACGCCGTCCATCGCGGCGAGCCACGCATCCACCTGCTCGCGCGAGAGCCGCGCCAGTTCGCGGAAGAGGAGAATGCGCAGGGCGGGCTCGCGGGAGCCCGCCACCGCGAGATGGCCTAGCCCCTGGAGCGCCAGGCCCCACTCGTAATCGCCTAGCAGCACCGCGTGGGCCCCGCCGCGCATGGCTGCATCGGCTTGCTGCCACGCCTGCCCGAGCCCCGCCGGATCCGTGCAGCGGATCTCGCGCAGGAAGCCAGTGTACAGGCGGCTGGTGGGCTGGCCTGCAATCAGCAATCAGCAATCAGCAATCAGCAATCAGCAATCAGCAATCAGCAATCAGCAATCAGCAATCAGCAATCAGCAATCAGCAATCAGCAATCAGCAATCAGCAATCAGCAATCAGCAACTCGCCCATGCCGTCCACCGCGAGGTCGCCCACCAGGCGGCGCGGCCGCAGCGCGGGCAAGGCCGTGAAGGGGCCGCCGGCACGCGCCAGGTTGCGTGCCAGCAGCGTCCAGAACACGTCGAAATTGCCGTCGGTGCGCACGAAGGTMGCGCGCGGCTGCGACCTGGCGCTGAGCAGCACGATGGTGCCGCGGCGCATGCCGTAAGCCAGGTGGGCACCAGCGGCGCCCGCGATCGCGATGGTGCCGGCGACCATGCGCGAGCCCGTGAAATCCCCGGCGCTGCCCGCCACCAGTGCGGTGCCGCGCCGCATGYGGTCGCCAAAACGGTCGCCGGCGTTGCCGCCGATGGCGAGCGTGCCGCCGCGCATGCCGTCCATGTCGCCAGGCAGCGCCGCGGCGGCGAAGTCCCCGGTATGGCCGCCGACCGCGACGTGGCCGCCGGCCATTGCCGCCGCCGTGAAGTCGCCTGCGTTGCCGTCCACGCGCAGCGTGCCGCCTTGCATGCCGCAGCCGAGATAGTCGCCTGCGTTGCCGTCGACCCGCAACGTGCCGCCGGCCATTTGCCAGCCGATCCGGTCAAAGCGTCCCAGGTCGCCTTCGAAGGTGAGGGTGGGCTCGCCATCGGCGGCCTGCGCCCGTATGGTAAACAGTTCGCCCAGGGCGATGCGCTCATTGCCATGCCACAAGGACAGGCGCGCTACCGCGTCCGGCGCCATGCCGGCCAAGGCGGCGGGCGTCAGCTGGCGCAGGTCGATCCGCAGCGCGGGGGCGTTGGCCAGGCGCAGGGTCAGGCCGCTCATGCGCATTCTCCCGGGCTGGCGAGTCGGTGCAGGTGGAAGTGGAAGGGGCCGAGCTTGCCGCCGTAGTTGCCGGCGGAAATGCGCACCAGCCCTGCGGCGGCGCCGCGCTCGGCGAGCGCCGCGATCCCGGCCCGCATGGCGGCGGCCACGTCGCCTTGCGTCAGGCCATCGATCACGATCTCCAGCACGCAGCGCACGGTGGGCCCAAGCTGGCTGCCGGCCACCAGCCCGGACAGGCTGGGGCAGAAGGCGTCATTGGTGGAAGCATGCATGCCGGCGTACCTGGCGCCGACCTTCGAGCCGGAGCGGACCACGCCGCCAGGAAAAGGCATGATGATATTGGGCACCTGCCGCATCGCCGCCACCGCGGCCTCGGCCGCGGCCAGCGCGCTGTCGGTGTCGCGGGCCAGCATCAGCAGGTTGCCGCCACCCACCGCCTTGACCACCGCKGTGGTTTCCTGGCAGACGAACTCGCCGTCCATCACCGGCACGCGCCAGTAGCGCACGCCGTCGATCATCTTGGCGATCTGCCAGCCGTCGCCGAAAAAACGCAGGTTCTTGCCCAGCGGGATGGCCTCGCCCTCGGTCAGCCCCGCGTACACCGCCGTGGTGGGACAGGTCAGCACGCACTGGCCAACGCGGCGCTCGACCTGCTTGGCCAGCTCCTTGTCCGACATCGAGAACAGCAGCACGGCTACGCCGGGGCGCCCGTCGGGCGAGTCGGCTGGCTGGATCTCGCGCTCGATGCCGGCTTCGCAGCCGCAGGCGATTACCGAAGTCGCGAAGCCCGTGAGCGCGGCCGCGGCATGCCGGGCCCAGGTCAGGCTGTGCGCCGTGACCAGCAGGCGGGTGGCCTTCATCGGGAAAGCTTCCGCGAAGGTGTCGTCGATGGTGATTCCGTTGATCAGCATGCGGGATGTCCCCAGGCGCGCGGCAGTGTCGAGAGCCCGTTCATACGGTGTCCTGCCCGCACAGCGGCTCGCACTGCGCCGGCAGCAGCCGGCCGCCATTGCAGCAGGCGCACAGTTCGTCGTGGCCGATGGCGGCGTTGTCGAAATCGAGCGCGAGATGGCGATCGCTGTACTTGCGCAGGGTCTTTTCGATGCCCTTGTCGTACTCGGGCTCCACATAGTGCGTGCCGCCGGCAGGCGTGGCGATGATGCGCCCCGCGCGCGCCACCAGGGCGCCGTCCTTGAACACATACTCCGGCGCGGTGAACATGGTTTCGCGGTTGGCATCCTCGCGGTACACCGCGATGTCGGCCGCCGCCCCCGCGCCCAGGTGGCCGCGGTCGCGCAGGCCGAGCAGGCGCGCCGGGCCGGCCCGGGTCAGCACGGCAATCTCGTACAGCGTCAGTTCCCGCTTGATATCGGGCAGCGCGCAGTTGGCGGCTACCTCCGGGTGCAGCCTGCCGAGCTGCTCGTCGCGGAAGGACTTGTCCATCAGCAGGCGGATCAGGTGCGGGTAGCTGGTGAACGGGCCACCATTGGGGTGGTCCGTGGTCAGCGTCACCTGCCAGGGGTTCTTGACGGTCAGGAACACTTCCAGGCCAATGGCCCATTGCAGCGCATTGACGTAGCTCTGCTCGCGGTAGCGGAACGGCACCACGCCGCAGCCGGCGTCGCATTCGATATCGGCGCCGATCCATTTGCGCGGGTGCGCCAGGTCGGCGTTCCTCACCTGCATCATGGTGTCGCCCGATGCGGTCACGGTCTGGCCGAAGATGATCTGGCCCACGTCGATCGAGATATTGGGGCGGGCGTTGACCGCCTCGGTGATGCGCAGCGCGGCCGAGGAGAACTTGTGCGGCCCGTCCACGCCGTAGCTGTGGAACTGGATATGGGTCAGGTGGCCCGGCAGGCCTTCGAGCGCGTCGATGGTGGCCAGGGTCGACTCGATATTGCCCGGCACCCCGAGGTTGCTGGCGTGGATATGCAAGGGGTGGGGCACCTTGAGTTCGGTCAGCGCCTGGCTCAGCGTGCGCAGCACGTCGCGCGGGGTGATGCGGTAATGGACGTGCTGGTCGTCGACGTCGAGCTGGCGCTGGTTGAACTTGAAGGCCGAGATGCCGCCCGGGTTGACCACCTTGACCCCCAGGGCCTTGCTGGCGTTGATGGTCCAGCCGACATAGTCGCGGATGCGCTGGAAGTCGGCGCCCTCGGCGAGCATGCGCAGGAACAGGTCGTCGTTGCCGAGCATGACGTAGGCGCCATGGTCGATGACCGGCGTGTCGCCCATCTCGAAATGCGTCTGGCGCGCGTTCGACGCCATCATGGCAGGCTCGAACGCGGCGGTGTAGCCCATCTGCGCATAGCGGTAGCCGGTTGCCAGCGTGCCGGGCGTGCAGGTGCCGCAGGAGGCCAGCTCCAGCGGCCCGGCGGCGGGCAGGTTGTCGCGGTGGTCCTCGGGCAGCAGCATGCGGGCCAGGTTGACCTTGCCGCCGCCGATATGCGAATGCATGTCGATGCCGCCTGCCATCACCACCATGCCGCCGATATCGAGTTCCGCCTCGGCGCGCGTGCCGGGTGGTTGCGCGACGATGCGGCCGTCGCGGATATAGAGGTCGGCAAGCTGGCCGTCGATGCCCCGTGCGGGGTCGTACACGCGGCCGCCGTGCAGGCGCAGGGTGCTCATGATGCGGACTCCGTGGGCGCGCTCGCTTGCCGCAGCCGTGCCAGCAATTGCGCCGCCACCGCCGCGACCGTAGGCAGGCCGTCGTCGCGCAGCGGGGTGAGTGGSAGCACGATGCCGCCATCGGTGCGGAACAGGTGCCCGGCCGAGCCGATGCCCGGCGTCGATACCGGAATGAAGACGCCGGGACGCCCGGCCATCGACGCGGCCAGCGCCGGATGCCCGAGCACCACGGTGGGCACGGGGGTTGCGGGCGCAGGCAGGTCCGGTGTGAAACTGGCGACCCACAGCAGGGCATCGACAGCGCCGCCGCGCAGCAGGCGCTCGGTCCCGTGCCGGTGCGGATCGTGATCGAGTCCGCCAGCGTGCACATGCGTGCGCAGAGGTAAGCCGGACAGCCAGGTAATGGCCTGGTTGACGGTATTGCCGCCGTCGTCGCCGCCGAGCGACACGGCGCCGGCGCGCGTGGTGCGGTTGAGCGTCTTGACCAGCTGGTGGATGCCCTCGATCAGCAGCGCGGCATGCTTGCCGCCCGCCTGCGCGCAGAGGGTGGACGGCGTACACACAATGACCGCGTAACGCGCCGCCAGCAAGCGGGCCGAGAGATCGCGCAGCGCTGCCGGAGCGATGTTGCCGTCGGCCAGTGCGCGCGGGCGGCACAGGGCGTTCAGCAGGGCGAGTGCCTGGTACAGGTCCTCGCCCTCGGGCAGCGCAACCTCGCTGCAGCGTGCGTTTGGGAGTTGTGCCGCCGCCGGGTCGGCCGGCGTGCCCAGGAAGACCAGCTCGCGCGTGCACGGCTGCTCGCTGTCCGCCAGGCCGCAGCGCCGGAAGAACTCGGGGTGTTTCTGCGAGGGCTGGGTGCCGATGCACAGGATCAGGTCGGCATGGTTGCGTACCTCGGCCAGCGTGGTGGTGAACGCGCCGCGATCCTGCAGCGCGCGCAGGCTGGCCGTCATGGCATCGCCATGCGCATGGTCGAGCACCGCGCCGCTGTGGTTGGCCAGGGCGTAAAGCGCGCGCGTGYCGGCCACGTCGGTGGCGAGGCCGCCGAACAGCGGGAGCCGGCTCTCGCGCAGCAGGCGCGCGGCAGCGTCGAGCGCCTGGGGCAGTGACACGGGGCGGCCATCGGCGCTCGGTGTGGTAGCCATTGCTCGCGCATCGAACCAGGCCAGCGCGCTTGCCGCGCGCGGACAGGTGCTGCCGGTCAGTGCCGGTGTCCGTCCGCCCGCGGCTTCTTGCGCAACGTCGAGCCCGTCGCACAGCAGCGCGCAGAAGGGACAGGTCCAGGTGACCCGGCCGGCTGGGCGGCCGCGGGTGTCGGAGGGGAGTTCGGGAGCGGGTGCCATGCCCATGTCGAGCAAAGCCTGTGCCAGCGGCTGGCCGCATGCCGCCGCGCGAGCGCCATCTGCCCGCCACGGCGAGCGCAAGGCGCCTGGCGAAGGGGAACCCCCAGCGCAAGGGATGCGCCAGGGGCCGGAGCAACGAGACAACCGGTGCTCCGTGCGCGGGGCAACCTGTCACCCCGGTTGGTTGCGCATGCGGCGCCAAGCCGCGCCGGCGCGCCGTGGCAGGCTGGCATGGAACGTGTTTATGCCTGCTTGTTTGTTTGCTTGAGGGTACCGCGTGCGCGGATCAGGGGGACTTTCCTCCCTGGCCAGCCGGCGGGATACGGAGATCGTGAATGGCCGATGCAACCAGCCAGGCGCTGGCCCCGGCATGCGCGGCGGCGGCCAGGTCGGCGCCATCGCGAATGCCGCCGGCGCCGACCAGCCTGCGCCCGGCGCCCGCTTGCGCGCGGATAGCCGCGAGCGTCGCCAGGTCGGGCCCTTCGAACGCGCCGACGCGATCCAGTGCCATCACGATCAGTTGCGCCGGCCATGCGGCACTGGCCTGCCACCATGCCGCGTTGCCCAGCGGCATGCCATGGCGCCGGTCGAGCGAGAGCACGGCGCCGGGCCAGGTGTCGAAGGGCGGTGCGCTGCCTGCCGCGGCGGGCGGCTCGCACAAGCTTTCGCTGCCGAACACCGGCACCACCCGCGCGCCCTTGCCGTGCAGCGCAGCCAGTGCCGCAGTGGCCTGCGCGGCATTGGAGAAGCCGGCGTCCAGCCAGAGTTCGGTTTCCGGCAAGGCCCGGCAAAGGGCCTGCAACGCCACAAGCTGGGCGGCGCGCCCCGTGAGCGCGTCGAGGTCGGCGATATACAGCGTGCGGCTGGCGCAATACGCAAGCATCGCCCGCGCCAGTGCCACCGGATCGCTGCCCGGATGCAGGCCGGACACGATGGGGCGGTACTGGTCGCGCTGGCCGCGCACCGCTCGGACAACGCGGCCGTCGAGAAGATCGATGACTGGGATGATGTGCATGGAGAGGGAATGATGACGCGTATGTTCGTCTATGAATATGTCAGTGGGGGCGCCATGGACACCCGCGCGGTGCCGCACCTGCTGCGCCAGGGCAGGGCCATGCGTGACGCGATGATCGCAGATTTGGCGCGCATCGGCGACGTGGCGCTCACCTGCGTGGCGCTGCCCGGCGAGCTGCCAGCGGATTGCCATGGCGCGCACAAGGTGAGCTGGTGCGCGCGCATGCCCGGCGAGGACACGGCGGACTTCGTGCGCCGCCAGGCGGCTTGCCACGACGTGAGCTGGGTCGTGGCGCCGGAATCCGAGGGGGCGCTGCTGAGCCTGCACTACGTGGTGGGCGACGCGCGCTGGCTGGGCTGCGACGCCGGCGCGATCGCGCTGGCCACCAGCAAGCGCGCCACCGCGCAGCGGCTTGCCGCGCTCGGCGTCGCCGCGACCCGGCCATGGAGCGAAGGGGACGCGGCCGAGCCTGGGCGCTGGGTGGTCAAGCCGGACGATGGCGCGGGATCGGTGGCGACGTACGCCTACGACGGTTTCGACGCGGCGCATGCAGCCTGGCTGCGGCGGCTCGCGCAGGGCGAGCCGGTGGTGCTGGAGCCCTGGGTGGAGGGCGAGCCGCTAAGCCTGTCGCTATTGTGCGGCCCGGGCGGCACCGAACTGCTGAGCGTGAACGCGCAGCGTATTCGCGTCGATGCGCGCGGGCAGGTGCACGACGACGGCGTGCAGATCAATGCCATCGAACGCAAGGGTTCGGCGGGCCGCTGGCTGGCGGACGTGGCAGAGTGCGTGGCGGCGGGCATGCCGGGCTTGCGGGGGTTCGTCGGTATCGATCTGGTCTGGCACCCCGGGCGCGGCCCGGTGGTGATCGAGGTGAATCCTCGGGTGACCTGCGCCTATGCGGGCCTGTCAGCCGAACTGGGCCGCAACCTGGCCTGCGAGATGCTGGCGGGACACCAGATCCTGGCCGAGCGCCTGGTCGCCAATGGAGCCGCCCATGGCCGCTGAGCGCGTTGTCTACGGGTGGGACCTGGGCGGCGCCAATATCAAGGCAACCCGCCTGGAGGACGGCGTCGTGCGCGATATCGCGCAGTGGGCCTGTCCCTTGTGGCAGGGCTTGCATTTGCTGGACGACGTGCTGGCGCAGGCGCGCGCGCGCTGGCCCGATTGCGGGCACGCCGAGCACGCAGTCACCATGACCGGCGAAATGGCCGACCTGTTCGAGCACCGCGAGGCCGGCGTGGTGGCGCTGGCTGACATCATGTGGGGCGCCTTTGGTGAGCGCGCCGTCTTCTTCGCCGGCGCTGCGGGCTGGCGCACGCGGCGCCAGGTGGCGGCGGACTGGCAGCACATCGCCTCGGCCAACTGGGTGGCGACCGCCCGCATGGCGGCTGAGCGCATCGGTCACGGCGTGCTGGTGGACATCGGCACCACCACCAGCGACCTGATTCCCATCGTGGATGGCGAGGTGGCGGCGCAGGGACGCGACGATGCTGGCCGGCTTGCTTGCGGCGAACTGGTGTACCTGGGCGTGGCGCGCACGCCCCTGTGCGCGCTGGCGCGCCGCGTCGCCTTGAAGGGCACCAGCTACAACGTGATGAACGAGCTGTTCGCCACCACCGCCGATGTGTACCGGATCACGGGGGAGCTGCCCGACGCGCACGATCCCCACCCGGCCGCGGACGGCGGCGCCAAGACGCCGGAGGCAACACGGCAGCGGCTGGCCAGGATGATCGGCCACGATGCGCGCGACGCGCCACCGGCGGCATGGCTTGAGGTTGCGCGCGAGTGGCGGCTGGCCCAGATCGCGGCGCTGGGCGACAACCTGCTGCGTGTCATCGACCGGTCCGGCTTGCCGCCGGACGCGCCGCTGATCGGCGCGGGCTGCGGGCATTTCCTGGCGCGCGATCTGGCTGGCCGGCTCGGCCGTCCCTATCGGGCCTTTGAAAACCTCACAGGCATGGCGCCGGCCCACACGGAGTGGGCGCGCGTGTGCGCCCCCAGCGTTGCCGTGGCGGTACTGCTGTGGCAAGCGGGGGGCGAGGCAGTCGCGATGGACGGCACGCAGGCATGCCAATGACGCGTTGCCGGTGTGCCGCACTGAAGGGGGAGTCCCTGTGCACGTCATAAAGATCGGCGGCAGCCTTGGCCGCGACCCACTGTTACGAGACTGGCTGCGGGAACTGGCCGCGCGCGGCGGCGGGCGCGTGGTGGTGGTGCCGGGCGGCGGCGTGTTTGCCGACCAGGTGCGCGAATACCAGGCGCAATGGGCTTTCGACGACCTGGTTGCGCACAATATGGCGGTGCTGGCCATGGTCCAGTACGGCTTGATGTTGCAAGGCCTGTGCCACGGCCTGACGGTGGCCGCCGACGACAATGCGATCCGTGCCGTGCTGCGCGATGGCGGCGTTGCGGTATGGACGCCGTTGGACCTGCTGCGCACAGCGCCGGACGCGTTGACGAACTGGGACGCGACTTCCGACAGCATGGCCGCGTGGCTGGCCAGCCGGCTTGGCGCGCGGCGGTTGGTACTGGTCAAGTCGTGCCCGCTCAAGCTGGGGATGACGCTGGCACAGTATGCGCACGCMGGGGTGGTCGACCGCGGCTTCTGCCATTACACACGCGACGCGGCATATCCGGTCGAGCTTCTGCAAAAAGAGGATCTGCAGCGCTTGCGTGCGTTGTTCAGCGGCGCCCCGCGAGGCGGGGTCGCGTAGACGTGCGCTGCTCAGGCCGGCTGCGGTTCCAATGCGGCCGCCGGGTGCAAACCAGCGCGCAGCGCCGCCACCTTGGCCGGATCGAGGTGCCCAGCGCGCCCGCCGTCGCACAGCGCCCCACGGAAGCCGGCAAAGTCCGGCGCCAGCGCATGCAGCCGCGGCAGATGTTCGAGCTGTAGTGAGCCGGCCAGGCCAACCTTGACGCCCCCGGCCCGTGCGATGCGGGTCATGGCCGCGAGCGTGGCCATGTCGACGCAGTCGAACAGGCTGCCCGCCTGCTTGCCCGCGGTATCGGCCATCACCGCCGGAAAGCCCATCCCGCAGGCCTCTTCAACCAGCTTCAGGTCCACCCCATGGTCGGCCAGGAACACCGGCACCACCTGCCATGGCAGGGTGGCCAGGCGCCGCAAGGCTTCGCGCGCGTGCTCGCCGGGCGCCACGCCCACCTTGACGTAGTCGACGCCGCATTCGCCAATGGTGTTGGCCATCAGCATCATGACGGCATGCTCGGCCGGCGCCAGGTCGCCGATCGTCGCGCTCAGCAAGTGCCCGGGCCAGCGTGCGCGCACCGCGCCAACCACCTCGCGCACGGTTGGCGCGGGCAGCGCGCCGAGCGCCCCCGCCCTGGGCTCCTTCAGGTCGATCAGGTCGGCCCCCGCGGTGGCGGCTTGCAGGGCCTCCACCTCATTGCGTACGCTGGTCAGCAGGGATGTCATCGGGTCTTCTCCAGGATGGGCTCGGGGGCGGCGCTGTGGCCGGTATTGCCTGCATGCCAGGCCGCGACGCGGTCCTGCAGCCATTGCCATGCTTCGCGTTCCGCCGCGCCGGCGGTCTTGTCGATGGCGATCTGCAGGTAGGCCATCTCGCGGGCGATCTTGTCGGCCGGCAGCAGGTGCAGCCGGCTGACCAGCACCGCGCCTTCGATGACTGCCGCTTGCGCGCGGTTGAATCCGGGAAAGTCACCGTGACGGGCCTCGTGCACGCGGCCCATGCGCAGCGAAGGCCGCGCGGGATCGCCGCCTTGCTGCATCAGGCGCAGTTCGATGTGGCTCAGCGCGCTGGCCAGCCGCACGCCATGGATCCGCTCCGCCGGCACGGTGGGCCACTGGCGGCGGCCGGCGAGGCAGCCGGCAAAGACGCACACGTCCGTGGTCAGGTTGACCACGGCGGTGCCGGTGCCGACGATGTTGTCGTAGGTGGCGGAGGGCCTGAACGGCATCAGCACGATGTCGCTGCCCTGGTAGCGCACGCCCATCGGCGCGATATGCGCCGCACCGTCCGCCGAGATGGTGGTGACAACGGTTTCGTAGATCACGTCATTGCTCATGGTGCTTGCCCTCATGCCCGCTTTCGCATGGTGGCGCCCGGTGCGCACCATGCGGTCAGATCCTGCGCATCGCGCTCGGCCGCGCAGCCCCAGTCCAGCGGCTGGTCCTGTACGTAGCGCTTGCCCAGGCGCCAGGCGATCTCCGCGCGCGCCAGTTCCACACCCAGGTAGAAGGCGTGGTTGCCGTCGTGCTCCAGTTGCAGCCGGGGAAACAGGGTGAAGGGGTCGGCGGCCACGTGGTGCCCGTCGCGGTTGTAGGCGTGTATCCCTTGCTCGGAGACCTGCACGCGGAAGTTCGGGTCGCGGATCGCGCTGGCGGTCTCGGCGATTTCCTCCGGCGTATCAGGGTAGGGCTCGCGCGCATGCAGCGTCATCATCTGATCGGTGATGCCTTTGGGCAGGGCGTTCTGCTCGCGCGCGGCGTACATCATCCGGCGTGCCACGTCTGCTTCGCGAATGGCGCGGCGCGCATGGCCGCTGACCTGGGTGGTCAGGATCGCCGAGGCGTGCAGTTCCACCGCGATGCCCATCAGGATGGCGTTGATGCCGCCGGTGTCCGCCTCGGTCAGCTCGGTCAGGTTGCCCACGCCGAGCATGATGGGCGCCTTGGGAAAGCGCTGGCGCAGCCGCTCGTAGCGCCCGAGCGAGGCCAGCAGGCCGAACGGGATCGGGTCGAGAATGGCGTCGGCGATATAGGCCCGGCCGCGCTGTTCCATGGCTTCGATCGCCGCGTACAGCGACGCTTCGTCGCCCGGCTGCTGCGGCACCAGGATCGGCGTGGCGGCGACTTCGTCCGTCACCCACAGGGTGTCCAGGGTCAGGCTAAGCAGGTAGTCCGCGCCGGCCTTGCCGCCGCGCACCAATTCGCCGGCGTTCATCGAATCCACGCTGACCAGGAAGCCCTCCGCCTTCAGCGCGCGCACCGTGTCCTCCAGGTGCGGGAAGGGCGTGGCGGGCAGGCAGCCAAGGTCGATGACGTCGGCGCCATCCGCCCGGTGCCGGCGCGCCCGCGCGCATACGCTTTCGATATCGAGCTGGGGCGCGTCGACGATCTCGGCGAAGATGGCGATGTCGTGCCGCGACAGGTCGACCGGCTTGGCCTTTCGATTGAAGAACTGTGGCAGGTCCTTGAGCTCTTCCGGCCCGCGCTCCACCGGCATGCCGTAGTGCAGCGACAGTGCATCGAGATCGCCGCGGCAGCGGCCCGGCACGATGATGCGGTCCGCCACCACGGGCGCGGCCACCCGGCGGCGCACCAGGTCGGCAGTCATCAACGCAGCCACCTGCACGCCGATTTCGCGGATCTCCCAGGAGAACGGCGCGGGCTCCAGGCTCCGCAGCACGCGTTCCAGGCCTTTTTCCGCCAGGCGGCCGGTCAGGAAGACGATGTGTTCCATGTCAGTGTCAGTGCCTTCAGTCGTTGATCCAGCGTGCGCCGCAGCGCGTCAATGGAACACACCACTTCGCAATGGTCGATACGCCGCAGCCGTTCCACGTTCTCCAGTTCGATATTGCGGGGATGCAGCTTCAGCCAGCCGTCCGGCCCCTTGGTGACCACCACGGGCTCCGTGTCGCACGCATACACGATGCCGGGGATGCCGAGCTTGCCCGCCTGGGCGAGGATATTGGTTGGCAGCGTGTCGGAGATGCCGGCGACGCATTTGGCCACGGTATTGCTGGTGGCCGGCGCGACGATGGCGGTGTGGTAGCGGCGCGCATAGAACATGCCAACCGGTGCGGCGCTGGCCGTCTTGTCGCGGAAGACCCGGAAGCGCGCTTTCAGGTCCTTCAGCTGCATGCCGTAGATCGCCAGTACTTCCTCGKCCGCGCGCGACAGGAACAGGTCCACATCGGGCAGGGCCGCGGCCAGCGCCAGGCTTTCTTCGAGGAAATGCCCGGAGCCGGTGATGGCCCAGGCAAAGCGCGGGGCGCCATCGCTCGGGGCACGGGCTTCCGGGCCGTCGTTGCCGATGACGGTAAATCCTTCGGCGTCGAGGTGAAGGGCTGCTGATGGGTGGGGCGACATGCGGCTCGCTAAGATGATCGACCTGGGCTGTAACGATTGCAGGAGTCGTGCCTGGCATTGGCGCCTTGATCCGCAAGGCCTTGGCGGGGGRTTGCGCCGGCTCGACTGCGCCGTCGGCGGGACAGGTTGTGTCGTTCGGTTGCCTATGTCCCGCGGCCGCGCGCCACGCTGGCCGGCCGCCGGGCCGCGTCGGAACTGGGACGCTGGCCCGTGCGTTCGTGTGGCCTGCTTCTTGCGAGACGGGCACGGGAGCGTGGTCGCCGGCCGCGCGCTGTTGCAAGGAGGGCAGATGAAACGAGACGACATGATGTTGCAGGCTGAGGTGGCGAGGTTCGGCCTGCTGCCGGGCCTGATGGCGGAATCCATGGCCGCCCGTGAGGCGCCGGCGTCCTCGCCCGGGTCGATGGACCTGATCTTTATCGAGGGCTTCGAAGGACAGACCATCATCGGCATCGACGACAGCGAGCTGCGCACCCCGCAGCCGCTGCGTATCGACCTGACCGCCGGGCTGGCGCGCAGCGGCGCCTGCAGCAGCGACCGGATCGGCGACACCATCGACTACGGCAAGGTGCGCACCGCGTTGCGGGAGTTGATGGCCACGCACCGCCTGCAACTGCTCGAAGCCTTTGCCGAGCGCGTGGCGCAATTGCTGCTGGAGGATTTTGGCGCGCACTGGGTGCGCGTCGTTGTGGTCAAGCCGAAGAAATTCGATGACGTTGACACGGTGGGGGTTGCGATAGAGCGGCGGCGGGACGCGTCACCGCGCGCGCGCGATCCTGGGCACGGCTGGATGGATCGGGGCGCCGTCAACGTCTAGGCCTGTACCGGCGTGGCGCCGGAACAGCCCTGCGCCACGCCGATTTGCGCTACCCGGTGCTACCTGGTGTGGACAATCCCGGCGGCCGGACGCGGATCGATCGGCATGACGCATAGCGCCGAATCGAGGCAGCCCGCGATCATCGCGCTGGCCACCGTCAGGTCGGCGCTGGTGCCGGGGTTCAAGCCGCCGGCTTTCAGCTCCCGGTCCCAATGCGCCAGTTCCTCCGAACCGATTGACTGGCCAGCCTCGAAGCGCCAGTGGAACAGGCGCGCCCGAGCGCTCACGCGCCTTGCCGCCGGCAGCCCATGCTTGCGCGCGATATGCGAGTCCGGAAAGCGCGCCAGGAAGGCGATGTGGACGGCCGTCACCGCCCGATGCAGCCGCTCGGGCCAGGGGCCGTGCCCGGCCAGGTGCCGGCGCAGCACCGGCAGGCCGAGGGTGAAGAGGTCGGCGTAGCCGTTCGCATACTGGCGCGCCACGGTATCGCGCATGGCAGCCAGGTGCATGGCGGCGCGCAGGTTGACCGTTGGCCTGGCGGCCACGTCCTGCTCCGGCGCCGCGCCAAGGCCGGCCGGCATGGCGTGCGCGATCGCGCGATAGGCGGCCTCGGCATCGGCCACGGTCAGGCCCGCCAGTACC
The DNA here is from genome assembly GCF_056399905.1 of Cupriavidus sp. 01L46. Lineage (NCBI taxonomy): Bacteria > Pseudomonadati > Pseudomonadota > Betaproteobacteria > Burkholderiales > Burkholderiaceae > Cupriavidus > Cupriavidus sp. 01L46. The sequence continues at coordinate 7,233 of NZ_JBFTSF010000067.1, read as the reverse complement.
GCCTTGGTCCGCTTGCGGAGCGTTTCGGCATCGCGCGGCGGCTCGCCTTGCGCGGCGGCGGCCAGCGGCGCGCAGAGCAGCAGGATGCCAAGATTGGTGTTGCACCGCGCCACCGCCTGCGTTTGCGCGACCGCCTCCTCGATACGCGCGCCGACCGTGAGCGCGGCATCGGTCAATGGTGCCACCGCCGCCGCCGCGCTGTCCAGGAAGAGCCTGGCAGTCATGCCGTGGCCGGGGGCATCCATGCTGACATTGCCCGGTTTGGCCACCGCCACGTCCAGCGTGCACGCCCACAGGAATGCCGCCGCGGCATTGCCGGCCACGCTGTTGTCCGGTGCCRTTCTCACGCCACGGCTCCCTGGCGCACCGAGGGCAGCTTGCGCTCCAGCAGATCATCGACGAGCAGGCCGGCGATATCGACCGCCGTGACGGATTGCAGCCCATGCCAGGCCGCCACGCCATTGACCTCGATGACCATCGCCTGATCCGTGTCTTCCCCGTCACCGACGGGAACGAGATCCACGCCGGCGTAGTCGAGGCCAAGCGCTTCGGTTGCGCGCACGGCAAGTGCAGCCAGCGCCGGCGTGATGTCGGCGTGCTCGCAGCTGGCACCTTGCGCCACATTGTGAATCCAGCCCTGGCTGACGCGGCGCATGGCCGCCACCGCCCGTGCGCCGACCACCAGCACGCGCCAGTCGAACCCAGGCCTGCCGGGCGCGGCCGCAGAGGGGACGAAGCGCTGCAGGTAGGCCACATGCCGGTATGCCGCCAGCGCAGGCATCGGCACGGGCGCGTGGTCTGCCTCGACCGTGCCGATGCGCTGCAGCCCCTTGCCCTGCGAGCCGAACAGCGGCTTGAGCACCAGCGCGCGCCCGGCAGCGCTCTCGCGCATCACCGTGCGCTGCGCGTGCGGCGCGGATTCGCTCACCCAGGTCGCGGGCGTGGGAATGCCGGCCAGATGCAGCAGGAAGCTGGTCATGCCCTTGTCCACGCTGCGCTCGATGGCGCGCGCGTCGTTGTACACGGGCACGCCCAGTTCGCGCAGCGCGTGCAGGATGCCCAGCCGCAGCGTGACCTGCTCGAAGCTGCCGGACGCGAGGCCGCGCACGATCACGGCATCTGGCAGGGCGCGCCCATAGCCTGGGATCGCCAGCCCGTGCCAGGCCCACGTGGTGTCGATCCGGCAATCGGCCAGGTCCACGCAGCGGCCTTCGCAGCCGCGCTCGCGCAGCGCCCGCTTCAGCGTGGCGGTGTGCCAGCCGGTTTCGTCGGTCATGATGGMGACGCGTAGCGGGCCGCGCGCAGGGGAGGCGGCCATGTCAGGCTTCCTGCAGCCATTGGCCGCGCAGCAGCGGCAGGTTCAGCGCGCCCGCGTGCCACGTCCGGCCGGAAGCGAGGTTGCTGACCCATGCCTCGGCGGGCGCGAACAGGGCCGGGTCGATGCGGTAGAAGTCGTTGCCATATTCCCTGAACACATCGCCGAAGGGGCGCCCATAGTCGCGCGACCTGGCCGAGGGGAGCGCGAGGGCAAGCGCGCGGGCGGCATCGTCGTCGGTGTCGACCGTCAGGTGCACGCTGCCGCCGTACAGGATGGCGTCGTTGGTGCGGCCCATCGCATCGCCCGCATCGGCGCCCGGTGGCGGCAGTGGCGCGACACCGCTGCCGCCGACGATGCGGTCCAGCGGGAAGCCGAGCACGTGCGCCTTGTGTAGCGCGACCTCCAGCACGCGGCCCACCACCTGCGTGGTGCCGGCCAGGCTTGCCGTCGGCGTCAGGATCACGGTCAGTTGCCCGGGCTGCAGTCCGCAGTCCCGCAGTATCTTCTGGATGACGACCTCCGGCGGCGTGCGGTCGACTTCCAGCACCAGGCAGGCGCCGCCGTCACCGTCGCGCAGGCTGTCGCGGTAGCCGAGCGCCTCGAACAGCGTTTCCTTGCCAGCGAGCGCGCGCGCCGGGCCGGAGCCCAGCGCGAAGAACTTCCTGCCGCCGGTTTCCTCCTTGCTGGCGCTCAGGCTCCAGCCGGCGTACTGGCTGGCCAGGCAGGCCAGCACAGGCTGCCCGCTGCTGACCTCGATGTGCGTGGGCCAGCCTTCGCCGCCGTGGCACAACCGCACCTGACCCAGTCCGCCCATGCAGATCGCGGCGATGGCAACGCCCGCCTCGACGCTGCCTCGGGTCTCGACGCCGGCATCGACGAGGCGCACGCCCTGTGGCCCTTCGGAGACTGCGATCTGCCATTCGGCGCGATGGCCGAGCAGGTGCGAGACGAGCGGCTGGCTAAGCGCGTTGACGCTGAGCGTGGCGGTGGGATTCGTTGTGCTTGGCATGGTGCCTCGGTTCGGTGGTGGTGGGGGCCAGGGCCTTGCGCTCAGGACAGTTCGGCCCCGACTGCGCGCGCCATCGCCATGGCTTCGGGCAAGCCCAGGTAGACAGGCTTGGCGGCTTCGCGCATCGCGAGGAACAGCCGGTGCTGCACCTGGTACTTGATATTGCCGATGGCGAGCGCACCGACCCCCAAGGCTTGGCCAGCGGCGATGGGCTTGCCGTCGTCCATGGCATCCACCCCGGCGATGCCGGCCGGCGGGACGGCGTTGACGTCGGCGGCCACCAGCAGCTTGCCCGCGGCGGCACGGTTCGCCTCGCTGACGACCTGGACGCCGGCGCTCGCGGTGGCGAAGACGACTTCGGCTTCGGCCAGCGCGGCCCGCAGCGTGTCGGCCGAGCGGATCAGGATGCCTTCGGTCTGGGCGTTGAAGCGTTCGTTGGTTTCCCGGCTGATGCGGGTGGCCTGAGTATCGTCGGTGCGGTTGGACAGCCATACCCGAGCGCCCAGTTGGGAGGCCAGCGCTCCCGCCACGCGGCCCACGGCGCCGCCGCCGCCAAGCACTAGCACCCTGCGGCCGGAGAAATCGGTTTGATGCACCTTGCGCAGTTGCCGCTCGACGGCGGCCACCAGCGCCGCGGCGGTGGTGTAGGAACCGCTGGGGTCGGCGAAGACGGACACCGCGAAAGGCGGCACCATGGCCTTGCGCGCCGCGTCGAGCATGTCGGTCGCCAGTACCACATCACGACCGCCGATGAAGACACCGGTGTTGGCGACGCCTTTCGGGCCGCGGGAGAAGATGGCGTCCTGGGTCAGGGCCGCGATGTTGTCGAGGCCGACTTCGGTGTAGGGGACGACGTGCTCGTAGCCGGCGTCGATGGCCATGTTGACGTCGAAGGGGCTGGCTTGCCGGGTTGGGGTGAACATGTGGAGGATGTAGGGGCGTGCCATTTGGGAGTGCTCCGTGGTCTGGGTGCTCAATATCAAGTCATTGGGAAGTAACAGCCGTCGGCGTTCCAAACGGTGTTGGCGCATCCTGTCACCAGCCTCACGCCGCACTGCGCTGCCGCGCCGATGGCACGACTTGCGCTCCACGATTGCCCCCTGTGACAATGCGTGCTTGCAGGAAGGGCCCCAACAGTCCTGCCGCGCGGATGTCTGCTACTGCCTGTTCGGCCGTGGCTTGCGAAGATACGATGGCAAAGCCGGTCGGGCCCCATGAGCTTTGCCCGACGGCTGCTGCGTTGGCGCCCGCCTGCTGCGAGATCCGGGCCAGCGCGCGGCCGACCGCCGCACTGCTGTACACGCCGCCTTGCGCCGGCGCGAAGTAGCGGCCGATGACCTGCTGCAGGTGATTGACGCCTTGGGCGAAGGGCGCGAAGTCCTGCTCGGCTGCGGCGGGCAGGATCTGCATCAGCACGCGGTGGCAGAGATCGGCGGCCAGCGCCTGGGGAAAGGGTGGCAGCCCTTGCATCGCCTGTTTTTCCGCCGCGCCGTGCAGGCCGGTGCGGCTGGTGTCGAGCAGCAGCACGATGCGCCAGTCGGCCGGGAAATCCAAACGCGCCATCAGCGGCGCCACGCTGCCCGTGCCACGCGGGCCGCTATCCACCAGCAGCCCGCCGCGCTCGAATGCCGCGATGCCAACGCCGGAGCGGCCTCCGCGGCCTAGCAGGCTGGCGATGTCGGCGCTGGACCATGGCAGGCCGTGCAGCTTTGCAAACGCCCGGCCCAGGGCCAGTGCCAGCTGCGTGCCCGAGCCGAAGCCCGCATGCGCCGGCAGTACCTCATGCAGGCAGAGCGCGAGCGGTTGCTGGATGCCGCTGGCTTGCTTGAGCCGTTCCAGCCAGGCCGAGACGCGCGGGACTTCCTGCCGCGCGGCGTGGTCCGCCGCGGCGACCCGGTCTTGCGCGGCCGGGCCGAGGTCAAGGATGGTCGACGGGCCGCCGATCGACAAGCCGAGACTGCCGAAGCGCCGCCCAAGCGATGCGCCCGGGTCGAGAAAGCCCAGATGCAGGCGCCCGGTGGCGTGAATCCGGACCGCACCGGGCGGGTTGATGCCATGACCTTCGTGGGTGAGCTCTTTGAGCTTTTCGAACGTTTGCATGGATGAAGACCTTTTGCGGTTCGCTTTGTCTGCCTGATCTAGCAAGCGGCATACCACTACGCCGCCGGCCCGCGGGGGACGCGGCGCGGCGGCGCTGGAGTGACAGCGTGTCATGGTCCGCGTTCCGCTTTGCGTACAAGGTGTCATGGCGCCGAGCCGGGTGCGGGTGGGCCGCGCTCAGGCCCCGGCCGCATGCCGTGACGCTGCCGTCTCTCGTGCGATCTCGATGCACCGCTGGTGCGATGCCTATGCCGACAAGATGCGATTCCGCTTCCGGCTGAGCGACTTCGGCCGCCAGCGCATGTGGGATACCGGATTGCTGTGAGGCACCGCGCCGCGCACGCTCACCTGCGCTTAGCCTGACCGCGCTGTATCACGCCAGGACTTTTGTCGCCAAGATCTAGACGGACTGGATTCGCTCGAGCCTGGCGACATACCGCCAGGCTTCGACGATGCTGTCCGCGGCGCGATCGATGTCGTCCTCTTCGGTAGGCCAGGAGATGACCGACAGGCGCATGATTTCGCGGCCCTTCCAGCAGGCGCCGCTGACATAGCAGTCGCCCGTGGACTGTACGCGTGCCACCACGTCCCGGGTCAAACGGTTGGCAGCGGCATCGTCCTCACCCGTACCGAAGCGGACGATGACCTGGTTGAGCGATACCGTGTTCAGCACAGTAATGCCGGCTTGCTCGTCCAGGCGCACAGCCATGCGGCGCGCCAGMCTGCAGTGGCGTGACACCATCTCGGCGATGCCCGCGCGGCCGAAATGGCGCAGCATGGCCCAGGTGGCGAAGCCGCGCGCACGGCGGGAAAGCTCCGGCACGTAGTGCGACGGATCGCGCTCGTCCTCGGCCGCATGGGGCAGGTAGCTGGCGGTAGCCGTCAGCGCGCGCCGGTGGGCTTCGGGATGGGCGACGATGGCATAGCCGCTGTCATACGGGGCCTGCAGCCATTTGTGCCCGTCGGTCGCCCATGAATCAGCGGCTTCGTAGCCGGGGGCGAGCGGCGCTGTCTCGGGGCACGCCCTGGCCCACAGGCCGAAGGCGCCATCCACATGCAGCCACGCGCCGCGTGCACGGATATCCGGCAGCATCTCCTGCACCGGATCGAACGCACCGGTATTGATCTGGCCAGCCTGCGCTATCACGATGACGGGGCCTTCGCAGGCGGCCAGCGCTGAGCCAAAGGGCGCCAGCAGCATGGCGCCGTCGTGCCCACTCGGCACGCGCTTGACGCGATCCCGCCCGAACCCCAGCAGGCGCAGCGCGGCAAAGACAGACGTGTGGGCCTCGTCGCCGACCAGCACGTGGATCTCGGGTGCGCCGAACAGGCCCTGGGCCTCCACATCCCAGCCGGCCTTTTGCAGGACATGGGTGCGCGCGGCAGCGAGGCAGGCAAAGTTGGCCATGGTCGCGCCAGTGACAAAGCCCACGGAAGCACCAGCTGGCAGGCGGAGGATATCGAGCAGCCATCTTGCCGATGTGTCCTCCGCGGCCGCGGCGGAGGGTGCGCCGTGGTGGTTGCCGCAGTTCTGGCCCCAGGCACTGGTGAGCCAGTCAGCGGCGACGCCGACTGGATGCGACGCACCTACGACCCAGCCAAAAAAACCCGCACCGGTGGTCGGGAGCAAGCCGGATTCCGCCAGCGCGCGCAAGGCATCGATCGTGTCCGCCGCTGGCATGCCGCTTTCGGGCGTGGGGCCGTCCCATGCCTGGCGGCATGCCGCGTACGATCTGGCAGGCGGCTGCACGTTTTCCGCAACCGATTCCCGGTATCGCGTGGCCGCCGCGGCAGCGCGGCCTAGTACACCGAGATCCCCTGTTTGCCTGCGCGACATACCAGTACTCTCCTGCAGCGTGATGCCGATCTCTTTCGAGAAGGGATGCTACACGAAATCGTCCTGCATTGAGGGGCCGGGCGGAGCAATGGGTGCCGGCGGTGGCGATATGCAAGGGCGCCCAGGAGCGGGAACGCCGCGACCTGCGAGCCCATCGGCACGTCCGCCGTCATCACGGGGCGCTTCGCTTTCAGGTCGATGCCGATGCGCTCGATCGATGTTGCTCGACAGCCCTCCCGCTAACATCGCGCCGAAGGAGGCAGCTTGCGTGCCGATGTGACGGAGCGAGATCTGGATGCAGCACTAGTCGAACACATTCCCCGTTCCCTGCTCGAACCTGAAGGCGCTTTCCTATGTTGGTCGCCAGGTTTATCTCGAAGCGGGACGCGAGGACTACTATCTCGATCTGCTCTTTTTCCACCTAAAGCTGCTCTGTTACAGAGTAATCGAACTGAAGGCAGGTGCCTTCAACCCTGAGTATGCGGGGCAGATCAACTTCTACCTGCAGGCGGTCGATGCCGAGACGAAGACAGCGGCCGACAGTCCTACTATCGGGCTGCTGCTAGGCTAGGAGCACAACCGGCGGGTTGTCGAATACGCACTGCGCAACATGGGAAATCCGATTGGCGTGACCCAGTATCAGCTGGCGGCGGAGCTACTGGCTAAACTGCAGGGAGCTCCGCCGAGCGTCGAGGCGCTGACTCTATAACTGGAACCTGATGCGCGTAAAAATGAGGGGAACTAAGCCTGAGACAGGCGCCGCTGCGCTCCCCGGGGTCGACAAACGAAACTGCACGCTCGAGTTGCCAGGTCAGGCCTCAGCGATCATATATTTATCCCGATTCTTGCCAAGCCATGCGGGTGCCCGGCCACGGCCAGACCAAGTCGCGCCCGTCTTGGGGTCTTGGTACTTGGGTGGTTGCACGGTGCGCGGGGCTACCTCTGTCTTCTCGCCCGACGCTGGTCGGC
>NZ_JBFTSF010000066.1:0-48846 GCF_056399905.1 Cupriavidus sp. 01L46 | reverse complement strand
CCGCCCGATGGCGCCGATGGCGCCACAGCGACCGCCTCCGCTTCCAGGCCTGCGATTTCCAAGCCCGATCCGCTCAATTCGATCAACAGCGCAGGTGTCATCAACGTGGACCGCGACAGCCTGGACTGGCTGCGCGGGCCGTCGAGCGACATCTGGGACCGCATCCGCCGCGGCTTCGGCATGCCGGACCTGGAAGGCACGCTGGTTGACGATCGCACGCAGTGGTACGCGCAGCGCCCGGAATACATGGAACGGATGGTGGGGCGCTCGAGCCGCTACCTGTACCACATTGTCGAGGAGCTGGAGCGSCGCAARATGCCCACGGARCTGGCGCTGCTGCCGTTCGTGGAGAGCGCGTTCAACCCGCAGGCCGAGTCCACCGCCAAGGCCGCCGGCATGTGGCAGTTCATTCCCAGCACCGGCAAGAGCTACAACCTGAAGCAGAACATGTTCCGCGACGAGCGGCGTGATGTGCTGGCCTCGACCGATGCTGCGCTGGACTACCTGCAGCGGCTGTACGACATGTTCGGCGACTGGCAACTGGCGCTGGMGGCGTACAACTGGGGCGAGGGCGCGGTGTCGCGCGCCATCGCGCGCAACCAGGCGCGCGGGCTGCCGACCGACTACGCCAGCCTGAACATGCCCAACGAGACGCGCTATTACGTGCCGAAGCTGCAGGCGGTCAAGAACATCATTGCCAATCCCCAGTTGTATGGGGTGAAGTTGCCGGATATTCCGGATCACCCGTACTTTGTCACGGTGACCACCTCGCGCGACATCGACGTCAAGCTGGCGGCCAAGCTCGCCAACCTGCCGCTCGACGAGTTCAAGGCGCTCAATCCGTCCTTCAACCGGCCGGTGATCCTGGGCGCGGCAAATCCGCAGATCCTGCTGCCCTTCGATAACGCCGAGCGCTTCCAGTACAACCTGAACACCTATCGTGGCGGCCTGTCGAGCTGGACGGCCGTGACGGTAGATAACCGCGAGCGCATCGAGGCGCTGGCGGCACGGCTGAATATCGACGCGGACACGATTCGCGAGATCAACCGCATTCCCAAAGGCATGCGGCTGAAGGCCGGCTCCACGGTGGTAGTGCCGCGCTCCGAGGATCACAACCAGGACATCAGCGCCACGCTGGCAGAAAGCGCCACGATGGCCATGGAGCCAGACGTGCCCGACGCACGCCGCGTGGTGGTGCGGGCCGGGCGGCGCGATACGGTGGCAACGCTCGCGCATCGCTATGGTGTGTCGGCTGGCCAGGTGCAGGCCTGGAACAAGCTCTCCGGCACCAAGCTGGTGGCGGGGCAGAGCCTGGTGCTGATGGTGCCGGCGCGCTCGGCGGCTCGCTTGGCCAGCGCGCCCGACCCGGCACCCACCGCTTCCGCGCTGGTCCCCGTGCGGGCCGAGCCGGTGCGGGGATCGGCCAAGGGACGCGCCGCGCCGCGCCAGCGCGTGACGGTCGAGGCTGCGCCACGCAAGGGCGCCGCGGCCACGGCAAGGTCATCGGCCAAGCCCGTGCCCACCGTTTCGGCAGCCAAGGCCAGCGCCAAGCCGGCCTCTGCGAAGCCGGCCACCAAATCAGCGGCGGGGCCGGCAAGGACCAAGGTGCACGCGCGCTGAAGCGGTAGCGGGTTTGAGCCAGATCAAGGGCGTGCCAATGGCACGCCCTTTTGCTTGGTGCGGCGTATCGTGGGTAAGACTTGCGTAAGGCGGCATGCCCAGACTGCGGGAACCTGTGGCCCGGATCGGCCACGGCATGCCAGGCGCCATGCCGCCCCAGTGGTGGCAAACTAGCGGCAGCAAATCAACAAACTAGCAAACCAACAAATCTACAGCCCGCATCCAAGCGGAGGAGACAAGCCATGACGGCCACCCGTGCCCTGCACGCCCGTTCGCTGAGCGACCCTGAAGGCTTCTGGGCCGAACAGGCTCGCCGCATCGACTGGGAAACCCCGTTCGACACCGTGCTGGACGACAGCCGCCCGCCATTCACCCGGTGGTTCGTCGGTGGCCGCACCAATCTTTGCCATAACGCCGTCGATCGCCACCTGGCCGAGCGCGCGGACCAGGCCGCGCTGATCTACGTATCGACTGAAACCGGCCAGCACCGCACCTACAGCTACGCCGAATTGCACGGCGAGGTCAACCGCATGGCCGCGATCCTGCAGCGGTTGGGCGTGGTAAAGGGCGACCGCGTGCTGATCTACATGCCGATGATTCCAGAGGCCGCGTTCGCCATGCTGGCCTGCGCGCGCATTGGCGCCATTCATTCCGTCGTGTTCGGCGGCTTTGCCTCGGTGAGCCTGGCCGCGCGCATCGACGATGCGCAGCCGCGCGTGATCGTTAGTGCGGATGCCGGCTCGCGCGCCGGCAAGGTGGTGCCCTACAAGCCGTTGCTGGACGAGGCGGTGAAACTGGCCACGCACAAGCCGAAGCGCGTGCTGCTGGTGGATCGCCAGCTTTCCCCGATGACGCGCACGCCTGGCCGCGATGAAGACTATGGCGCCTGGCGCGAACGCGTTGGCGCGGCGCGCGTGCCGTGCGTGTGGCTCGAATCGAGCGAGCCGTCCTACGTGCTTTACACGTCCGGCACCACCGGCAAGCCCAAGGGCGTGCAGCGCGATACCGGCGGCTACGCGGTCGCGCTGGCGGCCTCGATGGAGTACATCTTCTGCGGCAAGGCGGGCGACACCATGTTCTCCAGTTCCGATATCGGCTGGGTGGTGGGGCACAGCTATATCGTCTACGGGCCGCTGCTGGCGGGCATGGCCACGGTCATGTACGAAGGCACGCCGATCCGCCCGGACGGCGGCATCCTGTGGCAGCTGGTGGAGCAGTACCGCGTGAACATCATGTTCRGCGCGCCCACCGCCATTCGCGTGCTGAAGAAGCAGGACCCGGCCTGGCTCACGCGCTACGACCTCTCCAGCCTGCGCCTGCTGTTCCTGGCCGGCGAGCCGTTGGATGAGCCCACCGCGAGCTGGATCCAGCAGGGTATCGGCAAGCCGGTGGTGGACAACTACTGGCAGACCGAGACGGGCTGGCCGATCATCGCCATCCAGCGCGGCCTTGACCCGCTGCCGGCCAAGCTCGGCTCGCCGGGCGTGCCGGTGTATGGCTATGACCTGAAGATCGTCGACGAGGCCACCGGGGCCGAATGCCTGCCGGGGCAGAAAGGCGTGGTCGCCATCGACGGGCCGCTGCCGCCGGGCTGCATGACCACGGTGTGGGGCGACGACGAACGCTTCGTCAAGACGTATTGGTCCGGCGTGCCGGGACGGCGCTGCTATTCCACGTTCGACTGGGGCGTGCAGGACGAGGATGGTTATATCTTTATCCTCGGCCGTACCGACGATGTGATCAATGTGGCGGGCCACCGTCTTGGCACGCGCGAGATCGAGGAGAGCATTTCGTCGCACCCGGCGGTGGCCGAGGTGGCGGTGGTGGGCGTGCACGATGCGCTCAAGGGCCAGGTGGCGATGGCCTTCGTGATCGTGCGCGACGCGGGCCGTACCGCCACCCAGGCAGAGCGGCTGGTGCTGGAGGGCGACGTGATGAAGACGGTGGACCAGCAACTGGGGGCGGTGGCGCGCCCGGCACGCGTGTTCTTTGTCAATGCGCTGCCCAAGACGCGCTCCGGCAAGCTGCTGCGCCGCGCCATGCAGGCGGTGGCGGAAGGGCGCGACCCGGGCGACCTGACCACGATTGAGGATCCGACCGCACTCGCGCAGTTGCAGGCGGCGATGCAAGGCTAAAGGCACGGGCGCCCGCCTTCCGGCGGGCGCTGCACTGCGCAAAAGATTGTCCTTGCCAGGGGCGCGCATGCGGACTAATATTTTAAGCATCAAATATTTAAGCATGATCTAGATGCGCTCCCGCGCATCGTATGTGCCGCACGGCGCTCCTGGAACTCAGAATCCCAGGGCGCAAGCCGGCACGCAGGAGACGAAAAAATGCGAGTGCTCTGTATCGGCGGTGGCCCCTCGGGCCTGTACTTCGGCTTGCTGATGAAGCTGCGGGACCCATCCAACGAGGTCTACGTGGTGGAGCGCAACCGGCCCTATGACACCTTTGGCTGGGGCGTGGTGTTCTCCGATGCCACCATGGACAACCTCAAGCAGGCCGACCCCGTCAGCGCGGAGCAGATCAACGCGGCGTTCAACCACTGGGACGATATCGATATCCATATCGGCGGGCGCACGCTGCGCTCCGGCGGGCATGGCTTTATCGGCATCGGCCGCAAGCGCTTGCTCAACATCCTGCAGGCGCGTTGCGAGGCGCTTGGCGTGCACCTGGTGTTCGAGACCGACGTGGCGGACGACCAGGAACTGGCGCAGCAATACCGGGCCGACCTCGTGATTGCCGCCGACGGCATCAACAGCCGCGTGCGCGGGCGCTATGCCGAGACCTTCCAGCCCGATATCGATACGCGCCTGTGCCGCTTTGTCTGGCTCGGCACGCGCAAGCTGTTTGACGCCTTCACGTTCGCCTTTGAAAAAACCGAGCACGGCTGGTTCCAGGCCCATGCCTACCGCTTCGACGACAACACGTCGACGTTTATTGTCGAGGCACCCGAAGACGTGTGGCGTGCCGCCGGCATCGAGCAGATGAGCCAGGAGGAAGGGGTAGCCTATTGCGAACGGCTGTTCGCCCGCTACCTCGATGGCAATGCGCTGATCAGCAACGCCACGCACCTGCGCGGCTCCGCCAACTGGATTCGATTCCCCCGCGTGATTTGCGGCACCTGGGTGCGCTGGAACACGCTGGCCGATGGCCGCCGCGTGCCGGTGGTGCTGATGGGCGACGCCGCGCATACCGCGCATTTCTCGATCGGCTCCGGCACCAAGCTGGCGCTGGAAGACGCCATCGACCTGGCCAACAATATCCGCGATGCCGGCGCGGGCGGCGCCGACGTGCTGCCGCAGGCGCTGGAGCGCTACCAGGCCACCCGCAGCGTAGAAGTGCTCAAGATCCAGAATGCCGCGCGCAACTCCACCGAGTGGTTCGAAAATGTCGAGCGCTACGCGGGCATGGCACCGGAGCAGTTCGCCTATTCGCTGCTGACGCGCTCGCAGCGCATCTCGCACGAAAACCTGCGCGTGCGGGATCCCGGCTACGTCGAGGGTTTCGAGCGCTGGCTGGCGGGGCAGGCGGCCGTCAACGTCGCCAATGGCGACAGCACCGCACAGGTGGCAGAGGCCCGCGCCGTGCCGCCGATGTTCACGCCGTTCCGCGTGCGCGATGTCACGCTGAAGAACCGCGTGGTGGTGTCGCCAATGGCCATGTACTCCTGCGACGGCGGCGTGCCGGGCGACTTCCACCTGGCGCACCTGGGCGCGCGCGCGCTCGGTGGCGCCGGCATGGTGGTGGCGGAGATGACCTGCACCTCGCCGGATGCGCGCATCACCCCGGGCTGCCCGGGTTTGTGGAACGATGAGCAGCGCGATGCCTGGCGCCGCATTGTCGATTTCGTGCACGCCAACAGCGACGCGCGCATCGCCATGCAGATCGGCCACGCCGGGCGCAAGGGCTCCACGCAACTCGGCTGGGAGCAGATGGACTATCCGCTCGCCGAAGGCAACTGGCCGGTGCTGTCGGCATCGCCGTTGCCGTATATGCCGGGCATCTCGCAAGTGCCGCGCGAGATGAGCCGCGCCGATATGGACGCCGTGCGCGACGATTTCGTGGCCAGCGCGCGGCGCGCTGCCGAAGCCGGGTTCGACTGGCTTGAGCTGCACTGCGCCCACGGCTACCTGCTCTCCAGCTTCATTTCGCCGCTGACCAACCAGCGCAGCGACGAATACGGCGGCTCGCTGCAAGCGCGGCTGCGCTACCCGCTGGAAGTCTTTGCCGCCGTGCGTGCCGTGTGGCCGCAGGAGCGCCCGATGTCCGTGCGGATCTCGGCCCACGACTGGGTCGAAGGCGGGATCACGCCCGATGACGCGATCGAGATTGCGCGCGCCTTCAAGGCTGCGGGCGCCGACATGATCGACTGCTCGTCCGGGCAGGTGAGCCCGGACCAGGCACCGGTGTACGGCCGCATGTACCAGACGCCGTTTGCCGACCGCATCCGCAACGAAGCCGGCATCGCCACCATCGCTGTTGGCGCGATCTTCGAGGCGGATCACGTCGACAGCATCATCGCCGCCGGCCGTGCGGACTTGTGCGCGATTGCGCGGCCGCATCTGGCGGATCCGGCGTGGACCATTCACGAAGCGGCGCGGCTTGGTCATCGCGACCTGGCCTGGCCCAAGCAATACCAGGCAGGCAAGCGCCAGCTCGAGACCAATCTGGAGCGAGCGGCGCAACTAGCCCATCAAGCCCAGCAAGCCCGCCAGCCGGAGGATCACTGAGCATGAATGCGCATCTTTCCCTGCAGGGCCGGCACGCGCTGGTCACGGGCGGCGGGCGCGGCATCGGCGCTGCCATTGCGCGCCGCCTGCTCTCGCGCCAAGCACGGCGTGATTGGCCTGACCCGCGCGCTGGCACTGGAAGCGGCGAGCAGCGGAGTCACCGTCAATGCCGTCTGCCCCGGCTATACGGAAACCGACATCGTGCGCGACGCGGTCGCCAACATCGTGCGCAAGACCGGCCGCACCGAGGCGCAGGCCCGTGCCGAACTGGCCAAAGGCAATCCGCAGGGGCGGCTGGTGCAGCCCGAAGAAGTCGCGGACGCCGTGGCGTGGCTGTGCCAGCCGTCGGCCAGCGCCATCACCGGACAGTCGATCGCCGTGGCCGGCGGCGAGGTCATGGCGGGTTGAACGCCAACGCATGCAAGCCAACCAGAATCAGAATGAACAAGCGAGAAACGAGATGAGCGAAATAGCACTGGACATGCGCCACCACAAGCGCAGCTTCGCTGGCTACCAGCCGCGGCACTTCCTGTGGTCGGTCTCGGCCGACGGCAAGGTCGGCACCGTGACGCTGAACCGCCCCGAGCGCAAGAACCCGCTCACGTTCGATTCCTACGCCGAGCTGCGCGACCTGTTCCGCGGCCTGTGCTACGCCACCGACATCAAGACGGTGGTCATCACCGGCGCCGGCGGCAACTTCTGCTCGGGCGGCGATGTGCACGAAATCATCGGCCCGCTCACGCGCATGACCATGCCGGAGCTGCTGGAATTCACGCGCATGACCGGCGACCTGATCAAGGCCATGCGGGCTTGTCAGCAACCCATCGTCAGCGCCATCGACGGCATCTGCGCCGGCGCCGGCGCGATGATGGCGCTGGCCTCGGACATGCGTCTGGGCACGGCGCAGGCCAAGACCGCTTTCCTGTTCGTGCGGGTCGGGCTGGCCGGTGCCGATATGGGCGCCTGCTCGCTGCTGCCGCGCGTGATCGGGCAGGGCCGTGCGAGCGAGTTGCTTTACACCGGCCGCGCGATGACCGCGGCAGAAGGGCTGCAGTGGGGCTTCTTCAATGCGCTGCATGCGCCGGACGCCGTGCTCRCCGAGGCGCAGGCACTGGCCGCGCAGATCGCGGCGGGCCCGACGTTCGCCCACGGCGTGACCAAGAAGCTGCTGCACCAGGAATGGAATATGGGCCTGGACGAAGCCATCGAGGCCGAGGCCGAGGCGCAGGCCATCTGCATGCAGACCCGGGATTTCCGCCGCGCCTACGACGCGTTCGTGGCCAAGACGCGCCCGGTGTTCGAAGGCGACTGAAAGGAACAGCAAGCCATGTCCGACAAAAGTTATCTCTCCCTGCCGTTCTTCGACGACGCGCACCGCGAACTGGAGCAACGGCTCGATGCGTGGGCCACGGCCTCGCTCAAGGTCGACCACAGCGACACCGATGCCGCCTGCCGCGCGCTGGTGCGCCAGCTCGGCGCGGCCGGCTGGCTGCGCTACTGCGTGCCAGCCGCCTACGGCGGYGCGCTCGATACGCTCGACTCGCGCTCGCTGTGCCTGCTGCGCGAGACGCTGGCCCGCCATGATGGCCTGGCCGACTTCGCCTTCGCCATGCAAGGCCTGGGCAGCGGCGCGATCACGCTGGCCGGCAGCGACGCCATGCGCGAACGCTACCTGCCACGCGTGGCGCGCGGCGAGGCGATTGCCGCGTTCGCGTTGTCCGAACCCGATGCCGGTTCCGATGTCGCCGCGATGCAATGCCGTGCTGTGCTGGATGGCAATCACTACGTGCTCGATGGCGTCAAGACCTGGATCTCCAACGGCGGCATCGCTGACTTCTATTGCGTCTTCGCCCGCACCGGCGAGGCGCCGGGTGCGCGCGGCATCTCCGCGTTTGTCGTGGATGCGGACACCCCGGGCCTGACCATCGCCGAGCGCATCGACGTGATGGCGCCGCACCCGCTTGCCACGCTGCGTTTCGAGAACTGCCGAGTGCCCGTCACCGCAAGGCTTGGCGAGGCAGGGCAGGGCTTCAAGGTGGCCATGATGACGCTGGACATCTTCCGCGCGTCGGTGGCAGCCGCCTMGCTGGGCTTTGGCCGCGCCGCGCTCGACGAAGCGTTGGCCCGTGCCACCGCACGGCCGATGTTCGGCGGCGTGCTGGCGGACCTGCAGCTGACGCAGGCCGCCATCGGCGACATGGCCACTGCCATCGATTCGGCGGCGCTGCTGACCTACCGCGCCGCGTGGCTGCGCGATGTGGCCGGCGTACGCACCACGCGTGAAGCAGCCATGGCCAAGATGGTGGCCACCGAGAACGCGCAGCAGGTGATCGACCGCGCGGTGCAGATGTTCGGCGGCCTCGGCGTCAAGGTTGGCACCCGCGTGGAAAGCCTGTATCGCGAGATCCGTTCCTTGCGGATCTACGAGGGCGCCACCGAAGTGCRGAAGCTGATCATCGCGCGCGAAACGCTGGCGCAGCACCGCGCCTGACGCGGCCGGCGCGAGCGGATAACCCTGACCAGCATCACCAGAATGAAGGAAGCGGAGACAACCATGGCGAGCACAGCCCACCTCGATACCTATGCACTGGACCGCCTGCCGCCCCCGCAGCAGTGGCCGGCGTTCCTGTTCAACGCCGATACCCGGTATCCGKAGCGCATGAACTGCGCGCTCGAACTGGTCGAACGCCACGTGCGCGAGGGGCGCGGCGAGCGCGTGGCAATCCGCTACGAGCAAGACGGCGCGCACCGTACCGTCAGCTACGCCGAACTGGCTGCGCTATCGAATCGCATCGCCCATGTGCTGACCGGCGACATGAAGCTGGTGCCGGGCAATCGGGTGCTGCTGCGCGGCCCGAACAACCTGATGATGGCGGCGTGCTGGCTGGCCGTGGTCAAGGCGGGCCTGATCGCGGTGCCGACCATGCCGCTGCTGCGTGCGAAGGAACTCAAGCAGGTGATCGACCGCGCGGCAGTCAGCGCCGCGCTGTGCGACGAACGCCTGCGCGAGGAGCTGGAGGCCAACCTCAAGCCGGGTGGCGAGCACCATTGCCCGAGCCTGACCCAGGCGCTGTACTTCAACGGCAGCGGCGCCGGTTCGGTGGAAGCCGCGATGGCGAACAAGCCCRAGCGCTTCGAAGCCTGCGATACCACGGCCGATGATATCTGCCTGATTGCCTTCACCAGCGGTACGACGGGGCAGCCCAAGGGCACGATGCATTTCCATCGCGACGTGATCGCGATGTGCGACCTGTTCCCCCGCCACGTCCTCAAGCCCGGCCCGGACGATATCTTCTGCGGCACGCCGCCGCTGGCCTTTACGTTTGGCCTTGGCGGCATCCTGTGCTTTCCGCTGCGGGTCGGGGCGTCCACCGTGCTGGCGGAACGGCTCACGCCCGAAAGCCTGCTGGCGCTGATCCAGGCCTGGCGCGCCACCATCGTGTTCACCGCGCCGACCTTCTACCGGCAGATGGCTGCGCTGGCGCCGGGCTACGATATCTCCAGCCTGCAGAAGAGCGTGTCGGCAGGCGAGGCGCTGCCGGACGCCACGCGCCAGAGCTGGAAGGCGGCCACGGGCATCGAGATGACCGATGGCATCGGCGGCACCGAGATGATGCATATCTTCATTTCCAGCGCGGGCGCCGAAGTGCGCCCCGGTGCCATCGGCAAGGTGGTGCCCGGCTATATCGCGCAGATCGTCGACGAGCAGATGCAGCCGGTGCCGCATGGCACGGTTGGCAAGCTGGCGGTGCGCGGCCCCACCGGATGCCGCTACCTGGATGACCCGCGCCAGGCCAACTATGTAAAGGACGGCTGGAACCTGCCGGGCGATACCTTCAAGGCGGATGCCGACGGCTATTACTACTACCAGGCGCGCTCCGACGACATGATCGTCTCGGCCGGCTACAACATCGCCGGGCCGGAAGTGGAGAGCGCGCTGATGCGCCACGAGGCGGTGGCCGAGTGCGGCGTGGTCGGCATGCCCGACCCCGAGCGCGGCCAGATTGTTGCCGCCTATGTGGTGCTGCGCCCGGGCGTGGCGGCAAGCGACGAGACTTGCGCGGCACTGCAGTCCTACGTCAAGGCCGAGATCGCGCCGTACAAGTATCCGCGCAAGGTGATTTTTGTCGATGCGCTGCCGCGTACCGAGACCGGCAAGCTGCAGCGTTTCCGCCTGCGGCAGATGGCCGAGCAGAGCGGAGCGCCGGGGGGGGCGAGGCAGCCGTGAACGAGTTCTTCAGCAACACCGCGCGGGTGCGCTTCAAGGATTGCGATGCTGCCGGCATCGTGTTCTTTCCGCGCTACTTCGAGATACTCAACGACCTGGTCGAGGACTGGTTCCGCGACGCGCTCGGCTGGCCCTTCGCCGAAATGCATGGCGCGGGCCAGGCCGGCGTGCCGACGGCAGAATTGTCCACCCGCTTTGTCGCGCCCAGCCGCCTGGGCGAATTGTTGACGCGGGAGCTGCGTGTGACGCGATTGGGGCGCAGCAGTTTCTCCTTGCAGGTGCGCTTTGTCGGGCCGGCAGGGGACCTGCGCGTGGAGATCGCGCAGCGGCTGGTATGCGTGGATACCGCGCAGATGACGCCGCGCGCACTGCCGCAGGCAGTCCGCGCGGCCATGGAGCGGTTCCTGGCGGCCGATGCGCCGGCGGCCGCACCGATGCGCGCGTCCGGGGCGTAGCGAAGCCGGCCAAACAGAAAACAAGATCCCGATCCAAGATCCTAATCTCTTCTTACCTTACGGAAAACCGACCATGAAGATTCTCCAGCCACCAGACTGGGCCGCGCCACGCGGCTACTCGAACGGCACCATGACCGAAATGCAGGTGGGCAGCCGCCTRCTCTTTGTCGGCGGACAGATCGGCTGGAACGGCCTGTGCGAGTTCGAAACCGACGACTTCTCCGAGCAGGTTGGCCAGGCGCTGCGCAATATCGTGGCGGTGCTGGCGGCGGGCGGCGCGCGTCCGGAGCACATCGTGCGCATGACCTGGTATGTGAAGGACAAGGTGGAATATGTGGCGGCCTATCGCGCCATCGGCGAGCACTACCGCGCCACCATCGGGCGTCATTTTCCGGCCATGACGGCGGTCGAAGTGGCCGATCTGGTGGAGGCGCGCGCCAAGGTGGAGATCGAGGTGACAGCGGTGGTGCCGGCCGGCGAATGACGCCAGCGGCCTGGCATGCCGCCGGGCTGCCGGGCCCGCGGAAGAGGGCGGAGGCGTCCGCAAGTCCTTGATAACTTGAGAAAATGGGTGGCGCGGGGTATAATCCAAAAGTTTCGCTTTCAGAACCCCTCACCCTAGCGCCTACCGAATTCCACCTTCCGCCGCCCCCATTTCGCCCTGGCTCCGCCGCATTGTTTTATGTGGCGTATCGAGCACCGAGCGAACGGCCCCGGCGACAAGCATCGCGCCCAGTCGACGAAATCGACAATCCGCGCGCTGCCTGTCGCCCCGCCGGATAAACGGGGCAAGAGGCGTTGAGCAGGTCGGTCACGGGGTGAATCCAGCAGGAGCCTACCCGTGTTACCGTCTTTTCCGTCCGCCATTCTCGCGCTTGCAGACGGCACGGTCTTTCGTGGCTATTCCATTGGCGCTTCCGGCCATACCATCGGCGAAGTGGTGTTCAACACCGCTCTGACCGGTTACCAGGAAATCCTCACCGACCCCAGCTATTCCCGGCAGATCGTCACGTTGACGTATCCGCATATCGGCAATGTCGGGGTCAATACTGAGGATGTCGAAGCCACGAAAGTCCATGCCGCCGGCCTGATCATCAAGGATCTGCCGCTCCTGGCCTCCAACTTCCGCAAGGAACATTCCCTCGGCCATTACCTGAAGCAGGAAAAGGTGGTGGCGATTGCCGGCATCGATACCCGCAAGCTGACCCGCATCCTGCGCGAGAAGGGTGCGCAGAACGGCTGCATCCTCGCTGGCGAGGACAATGTGCAGAAGG
Organism: Cupriavidus sp. 01L46; assembly: GCF_056399905.1. Classification (NCBI taxonomy): domain Bacteria; kingdom Pseudomonadati; phylum Pseudomonadota; class Betaproteobacteria; order Burkholderiales; family Burkholderiaceae; genus Cupriavidus; species Cupriavidus sp. 01L46. Next base: position 36,536 of record NZ_JBFTSF010000066.1, on the reverse strand, counting down.
CCATCGACCTGGCGCGTTCCTTCCCCGGCCTGGCCGGCATGGACCTGGCCAAGGTGGTGTCGGCCAAGGAGCCGTACGAGTGGAACCAGACCGAATGGGTGCTGGGCCAAGGCTACGGCAAGCTGGAGTCGCCGCGTTTCCACGTGGTGGCCTTTGACTACGGCGTGAAGTTCAACATCCTGCGCATGCTGGCCGCACGCGGCTGCAAGGTGACCGTGCTGCCGGCGCAAGCCAGCGCGGAAGATGCCCTGGCGCTCAACCCGGACGGCGTGTTCCTGTCGAACGGCCCTGGCGATCCCGAGCCCTGCGACTACGCGATCCGTGCCACCCGTGAGTTCATCGACCGCGGCATCCCCACGTTCGGCATCTGCCTGGGCCACCAGATCATGGCCCTGGCCGTCGGCGCGAAGACGCTGAAGATGAAGTTCGGCCACCATGGCGCGAACCATCCGGTGAAGGACCTCGACGACGGCCGCGTGGTGATCACTTCGCAGAACCATGGTTTTGCGGTGGACGCCGACACCCTGCCTGCCAACGTGCGCGCCACCCACGTGTCGCTGTTCGACGGCTCGCTACAGGGCTTCGCGCTGACCGACAAGCCGGCATTCTGCTTCCAGGGCCACCCGGAAGCATCGCCGGGCCCGCACGACGTGGCTTACCTGTTCGATCGCTTCACCAAGATGATGGCGGACGCACGCCAGTAAGCACGTTCAAGCCAAGACGAGAAGTTACGTAGACAAGCAGACCGCAGGACGACCCGATGAACGCCTTCATGCATACCGCGCTGGGCATTACCGATTTCTGGACCTTTGTGCTCGGCACGATCTTTATCGTGCTGCTGCCGGGGCCGAACTCGATGTATGTGCTATCCGTTGCGGCGCAACGCGGCGTGCGCGAAGGCTACAAGGGTGCCTGCGGGGTGTTCCTGGGGGACGCCATCCTGATGGTGCTGTCGGCGGCGGGCGTGGCCTCGCTGCTCAAGGCCAGCCCCGCCTTGTTCTACGTGGTGAAGTACATCGGTGCCGCTTATCTGGGCTGGATCGGTTTCCAGATGCTGCGCGGTGCCGTGCGCGCATGGTTGAGCCGTGGCAGCGACGGCGGGACGGCGGCGCAGGCTGAAACGCCCGTGGACCGCGCGGTCAGCCCGTTGCGCAAGGCGCTGGTGGTGAGCCTGCTCAACCCCAAGGCCATCCTGTTCTTCATCTCCTTCTTCATCCAGTTCGTCGATCCGCAGTTCGGCTACCCGGTGCTGTCGTTTGTCGCGCTGGGGCTGGTGTGCCAGTTGTGCAGCTTCGCCTACCTGACCACGATCATCTTCGTGGGCGCCAGGCTGGCCGAAGCATTTCGCCGACGACGACGCCTGTCGGCGGGCATGGCGAGCGGGGTAGGCGCCATGTTCATCGGTTTCGGCGCCAAGCTGGCGACGGCCACCCTGAACTGAATCGAATCCTGATATCCGGTGCGGCCCGCGCGATTGTGCGGGCCGGCCAATAATGAGAGCGTGCAATGCCAAAGCGCACAGACATAAAGAGCATCCTGATCATCGGCGCCGGCCCCATCATCATCGGGCAGGCGTGCGAGTTCGACTATTCCGGCGCCCAGGCCTGCAAGGCGCTGCGCGAGGAAGGTTTCAAGGTCGTGCTGGTGAATTCGAACCCAGCCACGATCATGACCGATCCCAACACGGCCGATGTGACCTACATTGAGCCGATTACCTGGGAAGTGGTCGAGCGCATCATTGAAAAAGAGCGTCCCGACGCCATCCTGCCGACCATGGGCGGCCAGACCGCGCTGAACTGCGCGCTGGACCTGCATCGCCATGGCGTGCTGGCAAAGTACAACGTCGAGTTGATCGGCGCGTCGCCGGAAGCCATCGACAAGGCCGAGGATCGCCAGAAGTTCAAGGAAGCGATGACCAAGATCGGCCTGGGCTCGGCCAAGTCCGGCATCGCCCACTCGATGGAAGAAGCGCTGGCCGTGCAGACGCAGATCGCCAAGGAAACCGCGACCGGCGGCTACCCGATCGTGATCCGCCCGTCTTTCACGCTGGGCGGCTCCGGCGGCGGCATTGCCTACAACCGCGAGGAATTCGAGGAAATCTGCAAGCGTGGCCTGGATCTCTCGCCGACCCGCGAACTGCTGATCGAAGAGTCGCTGCTGGGCTGGAAAGAGTATGAGATGGAAGTGGTCCGCGACAAAAAGGACAACTGCATCATCATCTGCTCGATCGAGAACCTGGACCCGATGGGCATCCACACCGGCGACTCCATCAYGGTGGCGCCCGCCCAGACCCTGACCGACAAGGAATACCAGATCCTGCGTAACGCCTCGCTGGCGGTGCTGCGCGAGATCGGCGTCGATACCGGCGGCTCCAACGTGCAGTTCTCGATCAACCCGGCCGACGGCCGCATGATCGTGATTGAAATGAACCCGCGCGTGTCGCGTTCGTCGGCGCTGGCCTCCAAGGCCACGGGCTTCCCGATCGCCAAGGTTGCCGCCAAGCTGGCGGTGGGCTACACGCTGGACGAGCTGAAGAACGAGATCACCGGCGGCGCGACCCCGGCCTCGTTCGAGCCGTCGATCGACTACGTGGTCACCAAGGTGCCGCGTTTCGCGTTCGAGAAATTCCCGCAGGCCGACAGCCACCTGACCACCCAGATGAAGTCCGTGGGTGAAGTGATGGCCATGGGCCGCACCTTCCAGGAATCGTTCCAGAAGGCCCTGCGCGGCCTGGAAGTAGGCGTGGACGGCCTGGATGACAAGTCCACCGACCGCGACGAGATCGTCGAGGAAATCGGCGAAGCCGGCCCGGACCGCATCTGGTACGTGGGCGACGCCTTCCGCATCGGCATGTCGCTGGAAGAAGTGCACGCCGAGACCGCCATCGACCCGTGGTTCCTGGCCCAGATCGAAGACATCGTCAAGACCGAGACCCTGGTCAAGGCACGCAAGCTGGACAGCCTGTCGGCCGCCGAGCTGCGTCACCTGAAGCAGAAGGGTTTCTCGGACCGCCGCCTGGCCAAGCTGATGGGCGCCGAGCCTGCAGCCGTGCGCGCTGCACGCCATGCCGCCGGCGTGCGCCCGGTGTACAAGCGCGTGGACACCTGCGCCGCCGAGTTCGCCACCAACACCGCCTACCTGTACGGCACGTATGAAGCCGAGCATGGCGAGTGCGAAGCCGACCCCACCACCAATCGCAAGATCATGGTGCTGGGCGGCGGCCCKAACCGKATCGGYCARGGCATCGAGTTCGACTACTGCTGCGTGCACGCSGCGCTGGCSCTGCGCGAAGACGGGTACGAGACCATCATGGTCAACTGCAACCCGGAAACCGTGTCGACCGACTATGACACCTCGGACCGCCTCTACTTCGAGCCGCTGACGCTCGAAGACGTGCTGGAAATCGTCGACCGCGAAAAGCCCGTCGGCGTGATCGTGCAGTACGGCGGCCAGACCCCGCTGAAGCTGGCGCTGGACCTGGAGGCCAACGGCGTGCCCATCATCGGCACCAGCCCCGACATGATCGATGCCGCGGAAGACCGCGAGCGCTTCCAGAAGCTGCTGCATGAACTGGGCCTGCGCCAGCCGCCCAACCGTACCGCCCGTGCCGAGGACGAAGCATTGCGCCTGGCCACCGAGATCGGCTATCCGCTGGTGGTGCGCCCGTCGTACGTGCTGGGTGGCCGCGCGATGGAAATCGTGCATGAGCCGCGCGACCTCGAGCGCTACATGCGCGAGGCCGTCAAGGTGTCGCACGACTCCCCGGTGCTGCTGGACCGCTTCCTGAACGACGCCATCGAGTGCGACGTCGACGCCCTGTGCGACGGCCAGCGCGTGTTTATCGGCGGCGTGATGGAGCATATCGAGCAAGCCGGCGTGCACTCGGGCGACTCCGCCTGCTCGCTGCCCCCGTACTCGCTGGCGCAAGCCACCGTGGACGAGCTCAAGCGCCAGACCGCGGCGATGGCCAAGGCCCTCAATGTGATCGGCCTGATGAACGTGCAGTTCGCCATCCAGCAAGTCAATGGCGAGGATATCGTCTACGTGCTGGAAGTGAACCCGCGCGCCTCGCGTACCGTGCCTTATGTGTCCAAGGCTACCGGCCTGTCGCTGGCCAAGATCGCCGCGCGCTGCATGGCGGGCCAGACGCTCGACTCGCAAGGCGTGTTCGATGAAGTGGTGCCCCCGTACTTCAGCGTCAAGGAAGCGGTGTTCCCCTTCAACAAGTTCCCCGGCGTCGACCCGGTGCTCGGACCAGAGATGCGCTCCACCGGCGAGGTGATGGGCGTGGGCAAGACCTTCGGCGAAGCGCTCTTCAAGAGCCAGCTGGCCGCGGGCTCGCGCCTGCCGGAGAAGGGCACCGTGTTGCTGACCGTCAAGGACAGCGACAAGCCGCACGCGGTTGGCGTGGCGCGCATGCTGCACGACATGGGCTACCCGATTGTCGCCACCCGCGGCACCGCGTCGGCCATCGAAGCCGCCGGCATCCCGGTGCGCGTGGTCAACAAGGTGAAGGACGGCCGCCCGCACATCGTCGACATGCTCAAGAACGGCGAGCTGGCACTGGTGTTCACCACCGTGGATGAGACGCGTACCGCCATTGCCGACTCGCGCTCGATCCGTATCTCGGCGCTGGCCAGCCGGGTGCCTTACTACACCACCATCGCCGGCGCGCGCGCCGCGGTGGAGGGCCTCAAGCACATGCAGAGCCTGGAGGTCTATGACCTGCAAAGCCTGCACGCCTCGCTGGCCTGAGGCGCGAAGACCAGACGGCGGTAGCGTAGACGGCTGAAGGCCTCCGGGCCGCCCGCAGTTGCTGCGGGCGGCCGTCTTGGCCTAAACTAGCAGCAATTTCGTCGATCTAACCGTCGATACAACCTGACAACCTCAAAGCCGCGGTTGAGCGGAAGTGCCCCGGGCAGTGATGCCGGCGCATGGTTCCTGCTCCGCTGCGGCTCATTTTTTTGTTGAACGAAGACATGAGCATTCCGATTACCAAGCGCGGTGCCGAGCTGCTGAAAGAGGAACTGCAGCGCCTGAAGGCCGTCGAACGTCCCGCCGTGATCAACGCCATTTCCGAAGCACGTGCGCAAGGTGACCTCTCCGAGAACGCCGAGTACGACGCCGCCAAGGAAAAGCAGGCCTTTATCGAAGGCCGGATCATCGAGGTGGAGTCCAAGCTGTCGGCGGCGCAGGTCATCGACCCGACCCAGCTCGATACCGATGGCCGCATCGTGTTTGGCGCTACCGTCGACCTCGAAGACCTGGAGTCGGGCAAGCCCGTGAGCTACCAGATCGTCGGCGACGACGAGGCCGACCTGGATAGCGGCAAGATTTCCGTCAGCTCGCCGATCGCGCGTGCGCTGATCGGCAAGTTCGAGGGCGATGTGGCGATCGTGCTGGCCCCTGGCGGCGAGCGCGAATACGAAGTCATCACGGTTCGCTACGTCTAAACGAGGCTGCGTGTTCTCTTCCTCCTATTCGAGCCTGCCGCCGCTGCCGCATCGGATCTTCCTCCTGCTGACCGTGGTCTGGGCCGGCAGTCTGTGGACAGTGGGCTACATGGTGGCCCCGACGTTGTTTTCCGTGCTGCCCAGCCGCGAGACGGCAGGCTTGATCGCCGGGCAGCTCTTCAGGACAGAGGCTATCCTCGGCGTGGTGGTCGGTGTGCTGCAGCTGGCGCTGTGCAACCTGATGATCCGCCGTGGCGCGGGACGCTATCGCGGCCTGCGCTGGCTTGTGCTGGGCATGCTGCTGTGTGTGCTGGCAGGGTATTTCGGCATCCAGCCCTTCATGGAAAACCTGAAGGAGAAGGCGGCGGCGCTTGGCGTGGGCGTGTCCGAGTCGCCTTATAAGGGACAATTCGGCATGCTGCATGGGGTGTCCAGCGTTTTCTACCTGGTGCACAGCTTGCTTGCGCTGGTCACCGTGTGGCGCGCAGCGGCGCCGCGCTCGGCTGGCGAGTAAGGCGCAGGGGCGAGCCCAGGTGGCCGTCCCCTGCCATGCCAGTGGCCCCGACGGGCGCGCTGGCATGGCTTCGACGTCAGTCGAGCGCTTTCTTCTTCTGGCTGGTCGGACGAACGCGCGCGCGCTTGACGTTGCCGCCGGCGGTGACGCGTTCATTGCCCAGCACCGTCACTTGCGAGCGCTTGGGGCGCCGATTGGGCGCGGCGCTAGGCTTCTTGACCGTGACGGTGCGCGGGGCGGCGCCGCCCCGCGGGGCCAGGCGGCCCAGTTCCTGCGGACGATTTTCCTTCAGGACGGCCGGCCCCGGACGCCATACCACCAGCAGCTTGCCGATATGCTGGATCGGAGCGGCGTCCAGATCTTCGCAGATGGTTTCGTACATGGCGATGCGGCTTTCGCGGTCGTCGCCGAATACGCGGATCTTGATCAGGTCGTGAKAGGCCAGGCTACGGTCGATTTCGGCCAGGACCGGACGCGTCAGACCTTCGCCGCCGATCATCACGACCGGATTGAGGCCATGGGCACGGGAGCGGAGTTCTGAACGCTGGGCGGGAATAAGTTGAAGAGCGGGCATAAGTAAAGCGCAGGCGAGGGCGCAAATGGGCGCGCAAGTGGTGCGCAAACCAAGGCACCGAAGTGCCGAAAAAGCGAATCGGCGCGTATTATCCGTCAAACTGGCGCGGTCAGGCTGCAAAAACAGCAAAACGAGTGAAAAACGCACGGGCGGCCGCGGGCCGGCGGCGTTTTTCTCCATACAGATGTATCCGGAATGGCCAAGAACAAATTCAATCAGGCGTGGTTGCACGACCATATCAACGATCCCTACGTCAAAATGGCGCAGCGCGAGGGCTACCGCGCTCGCGCAGCGTATAAGCTGAAGGAGATCGACGAGCAGGACAAGCTGATCCGCCCCGGCCAGGTCATTGTCGACCTCGGCGCGGCCCCCGGCAGCTGGAGCCAGTACGCACGCAACAAGCTGGCGGCGTCTACGCGCGCCAAGGACGGCGGCATCGACGGTGCAGTGATCGCCATCGACCTGTTGCCGATGGAGGCTGTCGCCGACGTCACATTTATCCAAGGTGACTTTCGCGAGGAGGACGTATTTCGCCAGTTGGAGGAAATCGTGCTGCAAGCGTCCGGCGGCGCAAAGATTGATCTTGTTTTGTCGGACATGGCCCCCAATTTGTCCGGTGTAGCCTTTGCCGATGCGGCCCGTATCGATTACTTATGTGACCTGGCGCTGGAATTTGCCCAGGCCCATCTGAAGCCGGAGGGCTCATTGCTGGTAAAGTGTTTCCATGGCAGCGGCTACAGCCAGATCGTGGAGAAGTTCAAGCGCCAGTTCAAGGTGGTCGCGAAACGCAAGCCCAAGGCGTCACGCGATAAGTCTTCAGAGACCTTCATTCTTGGGCGTTTCCTCAAGTCGGCGGGGTGAAGCGGTGCCTATCGCTTCGATGAATTTGCTTTTTACCCCGACGCCGGGCGCTGCATTACAATGCAGCTATCCCGTTGGCAAGGCGTTCGTAAAGGAGTTTGGCCTTGAATAACAACYTGTTTCAAAAGGCGGCAATCTGGCTCGTGATCGCGCTGGTGTTGTTTACCGTCTTCAAGCAGTTCGACAAGCCCCGCACGCAGGAAGGCGTCACCTATTCGCAGTTCATGGATGATGCCAAGGCCGGCAAGGTGGGCCGGGTTGACGTGCAAGGCCGCAATCTGGTGGTGACGCCCAAGGAAGGGCAGAAGTACACCATTATTTCGCCGGGCGACATCTGGATGGTTGGCGATCTGATGAAGTTCGGCGTCCAGGTCACCGGCAAGGCAGACGACGAGCCCAACATGCTGGTCCAGGCCCTGTATTACCTCGGGCCCACCCTGCTGATCATCGTGTTCTGGTTCTACATGATGCGGCAGATGCAGGGCGGTGGGAAAGGCGGTGCCTTCTCCTTCGGCAAGTCGCGCGCGCGCCTGATMGATGAAAACCAGAATGCAGTCACTTTCCAGGACGTCGCCGGTTGCGATGAATCCAAGGAAGAAGTGATCGAACTGGTGGACTTCCTCAAGGATCCGCAGAAATTCCAGAAACTGGGCGGCCGTATCCCGCGCGGTGTGCTACTGGTCGGCCCTCCGGGCACCGGCAAGACGCTGCTGGCGCGCGCCATCGCCGGCGAAGCCAAGGTGCCGTTCTTCAGCATCTCCGGCTCGGACTTCGTTGAAATGTTCGTTGGCGTGGGCGCGGCCCGTGTTCGCGACATGTTCGAGAATGCCAAGAAGCAGGCGCCCTGCATCGTCTTCATCGATGAAATCGATGCGGTCGGCCGTCACCGCGGCGCGGGCATGGGCGGCGGCAACGACGAGCGCGAGCAGACCCTCAACCAGATGCTGGTCGAGATGGACGGTTTCGAGGCCAACTCGGGTGTGATCGTGATCGCCGCGACCAACCGTTCGGACGTTCTGGACAAGGCGCTGCTGCGCCCGGGCCGTTTCGACCGTCAGGTGTATGTCGGACTGCCCGACATCCGCGGCCGCGAGCAGATCCTCAAGGTCCACATGCGCAAGGTGCCGATCGGCAACGACGTCGACGCCTCGGTGATCGCACGTGGTACCCCGGGCTTCTCCGGCGCCGACCTGGCCAACCTGGTCAACGAAGCCGCACTGTTCGCCGCCCGCCGCAGCAAGCGCGTGGTCGACATGCAGGACTTCGAGGACGCCAAGGACAAGATCTACATGGGTCCGGAGCGCAAGTCCACGGTCATGCGCGAAGAAGAGCGCCGCGCAACCGCGTACCACGAGTCCGGCCATGCGGTGGTGGCCAAGCTGCTGCCCAAGGCGGATCCGGTGCACAAGGTCACCATCATGCCGCGCGGCTGGGCACTGGGCGTGACGTGGCAGCTGCCGGAGCACGACAAGTACTCGAAGTACAAGGACAACATGCTTGACGAGATCGCCATCCTGTTTGGCGGCCGCGCTGCGGAAGAGGTCTTCCTCAACGCCATGAGCACCGGTGCTTCCAATGACTTCGAGCGCGCCACCAAGACGGCCCGCGACATGGTCACCCGCTTCGGCATGAGCGACACCCTGGGCACCATGGTGTACGTGGATACCGAGCAGGACGGCATGTTCGGCAAGATGTCGTCCAAGACGGTGTCGGAAGCTACCCAGGTCAAGGTCGATGCGGAAATCCGCCGTATCGTCGACGAGCAATACGGCCTGGCCAAGCGCCTGCTCGAAGAAAACCGCGACAAGGTTGAAGCCATGACTGCGGCTCTCATGGAATGGGAAACCATCGATGCGGACCAGGTCAACGACATCATGGCGGGCAAGCCGCCGCGGCCGCCGCGTGGCGCGTCCAGCCAGAACGGTGGTGGCAACACCCCGTCGGGTGGCTCGCCGGTGGCCCCGACCAACGCTCCGGCCACGGCCTGAGCGGATGGCCGGCACGATGGTGCCGCCGGCGCTCCGGTAATCCGGAAGCGCGCTGGCGCGGTTGTCGTGGTTGTAACGGTCGTTCACCAAGCCTGAAGCCGGCGCCTTGTGCGCCGGCTTTTTCTTTGCCGGCGCGTACGCCGCGCAGCGGCTTTCCACTTTCCTGGCTTTTGTCCTTTCGTATCTTGTCGTCGATCTCAACCGATTCGAGTTTCCAGTGCGGCCGCTACCGCTTCGCGCGCGACCGCCGTCCGCTGGTGATGGGCATCCTGAACGTCACTCCCGATTCCTTTTCCGATGGCGGCCAGCATGCTGGCCGCGATGCCGCCTTGCGCCATGCCGAGCGCATGATTGCCGAAGGCGTGGACATCATCGATATCGGCGGCGAGTCCAGCCGGCCGGGGTCGGCGGCATTGCCGCTGGACGAGGAGCTGGCGCGCGTGCTGCCCATCGTCGAGGCGCTGCGCGACTGCGGCCGACCGATATCCATCGATACCTATAAGCCGGAAGTCATGCGCGCGGCGCTGGCTGCCGGGGCGGACCTGATCAATGACATCTGGGGCTTTCGCATGCCTGGCGCTGTCGAGGCGGTGAGCGAGGCACAGGCGGGGCAGGCCGGACTATGCGTGATGCATATGCAGCGCGATCCGCAGACCATGCAGGAGCAACCCCAGTACGAGGATGTGGTGCGCGAGGTGGCTGGTTTCCTGCGCGAGCGGGTGGACGCGCTGCGCGCCGCCGGCGTGGCAGATAGCCGCATCACGCTCGATCCGGGCTTTGGCTTTGGCAAGGCGCCGGATCATAATCTGCAGTTGCTGGGCCAGCTGCCGCAACTGGCGGTGGATGGCCTGCCCTTGCTGGTGGGCCTGTCGCGCAAGTCGACGCTCGGCGCGATCCTGGGCGGGCGGCCGCCGCAGCAGCGGATCGCCGCCAGCCTCGCAGCGGCGGTATGCGCGGCGGAACGGGGGGCGTATATCGTGCGTGTGCACGATGTGGAACAAACGGTGGATGCKCTCAAGATCTGGTGGGCCATCCGCCATGAAACTATTGCCTGTTAACATTTGTTTTGATTGCGGGCATGCGGCATTGCGCGCTTAGCCTTTAGCATTCGGCATCCGCAACACCGAACAACGGGAGAATGACCATATGACACGCAAGTATTTCGGCACGGACGGGATTCGCGGCAGGGTTGGCGAGSCSCCGATCACSCCCGACTTCGTGATGCGCCTGGGCTATGCGGCGGGCATGGTGCTCGCCCATGGCGCGAAGCAGCAAGATCAGGCACGCCCGACCGTGCTGATCGGCAAGGACACGCGCATTTCCGGCTATATGCTGGAGGCCGCGCTAGAGGCCGGCTTTACCTCCGCAGGCGTCAACGTGCTGCTGACCGGGCCGCTGCCAACACCCGGAGTGGCCTATCTCACACGTGCGCTGCGCTTGTCGGCCGGCGTGGTGATCTCCGCCAGCCACAACCCGTACTACGACAACGGCATCAAGTTCTTCTCCGCCGATGGCGACAAGCTGCCGGACGCCGTGGAAATGGCGATCGAGCAAGCGCTGGAAKAGCCGATGGTCTGCGTGCGCTCGGACGATCTCGGCCGCGCGCGCCGCATCGAGGACGCCGCTGGCCGCTACATCGAATTCTGCAAGAGCACGTTCCCCTACGAGCAGGACCTGCACAAGCTCAAGCTGGTGGTGGACTGCGCGCATGGCGCCGCTTACCACATTGCTCCGCACGTCTTCCATGAGCTTGGCGCCGACGTGATCTCGATCGGCAACCAGCCGGATCCGCCTGCAGGTGGTGGACCGCGACGGACGCCTGTTCAACGGGGATGAACTGCTGTACCTGATCGTCCAGGACCGCCTGCAGGCGGGCCAGGCCGTGGAGGGCGCGGTGGGTACGCTGATGACCAATATGGCGGTGGAGCTCGCGTTAAAGCGCCAGGGCGTGGAGTTCGTGCGCGCCAAGGTGGGCGATCGCTATGTGCTGGAAGAGCTGAACAAGCGCAAGTGGACGCTGGGCGGTGAGGGTTCGGGCCATCTGCTCTGCCTGGACCGCCACACCACCGGCGATGGCATCGTTTCCGCGCTGCAAGTGCTGGCCGCGTTGCGCCGCAGCGGCAAGACCCTGTCGCAATTGCTGGAAGGCGTTTCGCTGTTCCCGCAAACGCTGATCAATGTGCGCGTGGAAAAGGGCTTTGATTGGCAGTCCCACGCGGGACTGAGCGCGGCGCGCGCCGTGATCGAGCCGCAGCTCGAGGGCCGGGGCCGGGTATTGATCCGAGCATCGGGGACCGAGCCGGTGGTGCGCGTGATGGTCGAAGCCGAGAAGGTCGAGACCGCGGAGCAGGCGGCGCAGACGCTGGCGGACGCCTTGCGGGCCTGAAACCGGGTCATCGCCGCTAGTTGTTGCCAAAACGCCGGGCTTTTCGCCCGGCGTTATTTTTTGTTGAAAGGCAATTAACCGCAAGTTTTTTGGGCTTGCCTGCTGCCGGATGCGGGTCGGGGAGGGCGTTGCCGGCGAGTGGATCGATGTGATGCGGGAGGCTGCCTCCGCTGACTTTGAAGAAGATCTCGTGATGTCATTGAATTGTCATAGTCGGGGCTTAAAGTTCGACTTGTCAAAAAATTGTCATTCCCCAACCATGTCTCTGGAGGACATATGAAGCTGGTCAAGACTGCCGTTGCAGGCATTGTGTCGTTGGTGGTAGCGGGCACTGCGTTCGCGGCGGAAATTACCGGTGCTGGCGCTTCTTTCCCGGCGCCCGTGTATTCCAAGTGGGCCGATGCATATCAAAAGGCAACGGGTAACAAGGTCAACTATCAATCCATCGGCTCGTCTGGCGGCATCAAGCAGATCGGCGCCAAGACTGTCGACTTCGGTGCTTCGGACGCGCCCCTGAAGGACGAAGAACTGGCCAAGCAAGGTTTGGTGCAGTTTCCCACGGTGATCGGCGGCGTGGTGCCGGTGATCAACCTGCAAGGCATCAAGCCGGGCGAACTGACCATCACCGGCGACGTGCTGGCGAACATCTACCTGGGCAAGATCAAGAAGTGGGACGATCCCGCCATCAAGGCACTGAACCCGCACGCCAAGCTGCCGGGCCAGGACATCCTGCCGGTGCGCCGTGCCGATGGTTCGGGCACCACTTTCATCTTCACCAACTACCTGTCCAAGGTCAGCTCGGACTGGAAGAGCTCGGTGGGCGAGGGCACCACGGTCAACTGGCCGGGCGGTGGCACTGGCGGCAAGGGTAACGAAGGCGTAGCCGCTTTCGTGCAACGCCTGAACGGCGCCATTGGCTACGTTGAGTACGCCTACGCCAAGCAGAACAAGATGACCCACCTGAACATGAAGAACGCTGCCGGCGCAGTGGTTCAGCCTGGTGACGACGGTTTCAAGGCAGCTGCGGCAGGCGCCGACTGGAGCAAGACCTACTATCAGATCCTGACCAACGAACCGGGCAAGACGGCATGGCCGATCGCCGGCGCGACCTTCATCCTGGTGCACAAGAACCAGGAAAAGGCAGCGCAGGGCGCCGAAGTGCTGAAGTTCTTCGACTGGGCGTACAAGAGCGGCGGCAACATGGCCAGCGAACTTGACTACGTACCGCTGCCGGACGCCGTGGTGAACCAGATCCGCGCGACCTGGAAGAACTCGGTCAAGGACGGCTCGGGCAAGGCGTTGTACAACTGATTGGCGGGCTGCCACGGCAGCCGCGCCGTGCCGGTCCGGCGCCCCGAGGGCGCGGGACCGGCAGCATTGAAGGCAGCAAGGCAGTAGAAGCAGCAGTCTAAGAAGCAGAAGAAGCAGCGCAGCAAACGCGGCAACGCGCGCGGGCAAGCACGACGCAATGCAAGGGGCCTATTGGCCCGAGCGGTCGGTGCGGCCAGCCAGCCGCCTACTAAACGAACTCCAATACCACATCATGGCGACTACATCCGATCTATCCGCAGTACGGCCGCCTAGCCGTACCGGTGACATCCTGTTTGGTGGCCTGACGCGCGGCGCCGCCATCGTGACCTTGCTGCTGCTTGGCGGCATCATCGTATCGCTTGCGATCAGCGCCTGGCCTTCGATCGAGGCCTTCGGCCTGCGCTTCCTGTGGACCGCAGAGTGGGATCCACCCGCGGACGTCTATGGCGCGCTGGTGCCGATCTACGGCACCATCGTTACCTCCTTGATCGCCCTGATCATCGCGGTGCCTATCAGCTTTGGCATCGCGCTGTTCCTGACCGAGCTGTCGCCGGCCTGGCTGCGCCGCCCGCTCGGCACCGCTATCGAATTGCTGGCCGCCGTACCCTCGATCGTCTACGGCATGTGGGGCCTGCTGGTCTTCTCGCCGATCTTCGGCGAGTACTTCCAGAAGCCGCTGGCCGCTACCGTGGGCCAGGTGCCGCTGATCGGCAAGCTGTTCCAGGGCGCGCCCCTGGGCATCGGCCTGCTGTGCGCCGGCGTGATCCTGGCGATCATGATCATTCCCTACATCGCGTCTGTGATGCGCGATGTGTTCGAAGTTACCCCGGTGTTGCTCAAGGAATCGGCTTATGGCATCGGCTGCACCACGTGGGAAGTGATGTGGCGCGTGGTGCTGCCTTTCACCCGTGCCGGCGTGATCGGCGGCGTGATGCTGGGCCTGGGCCGCGCGCTGGGCGAGACCATGGCGGTCACCTTCGTGATCGGCAATACCAACCTGCTGGACAACGCCTCGCTGTTCTCGCCGGGCAACAGCATCACCTCGGCACTGGCCAATGAGTTCGCCGAAGCCGGCGCCGGCCTGCATACCGCCGCGCTGATGGAGCTTGGCCTGATCCTGTTCTTTATCACGTTCGTGGTCCTGGCGCTGTCCAAGATCCTATTGCTCCGCCTGGCCAAGAACGAGGGTGCAAAATGAGCCAAGCCGCCATGTCCTCCACTTCCTCTACGCCGATTCCGGCAGTCAGTCCKGATGCGGATGCCACGCGCACGCGCCTGCAGGCACGGCGCCGCCGCACCAACTTCTATGCCCTGACCGCGTCGCTGGGCGCCATGGGGTTCGGTCTGTTCTGGTTGGCCTGGATCCTGTGGACCACCATTTCGCTGGGCGTGGGCGGCCTGTCGATGGATCTGTTCACGCAGATGACGCCGGCGCCGAATACCGCCGGCGGCGGMCTGGCCAATGCGATCTACGGCAGTTTCGTGATGGTGGGCCTCGCCACGCTGTGCGGCACACCCTTGGGCATCCTGGCCGGCATCTACCTGGCCGAATACGGCAAGACGTCGCCACTGGCCAGTTTCATCCGCTTTATCAATGACATCCTGCTGTCGGCGCCGTCGATCGTGATCGGCCTGTTMGTCTACGCGCTGGTGGTGACCCGCATGGGCCATTTCTCCGCCTGGGCAGGCATCTGCGCGCTGGCGTTGCTGCAGATTCCGATCGTGGTGCGCACGACCGAGAACATGCTGAACCTGGTCCCCAACGCGCTGCGCGAGGCCGCCTTCGCGCTCGGCACGCCCAAGTGGAAGATGGTGCTGTCGATCACAGTGAAGTCGTCGTATGCAGGCATCGTCACCGGCGTGCTGCTGGCGGTTGCGCGTATCGCCGGCGAGACCGCGCCGCTGCTGTTCACGGCCTTGTCCAACCAGTTCTGGACCAGCGACCTGAACAAGCCGATGGCGAACCTGCCGGTGACCATCTTCCGCTTCGCCATGAGCCCGTTCGTCGAGTGGCAGCAACTGGCCTGGGCCGGCGTGTTCCTGATTACCGTTGGTGTGCTGGCGCTCAATATCCTGGCACGCATGCTGTTCAAGAAATGACCGGCAGCGCGACAGTCGCACGGCCTACCCCAAATTCTTTGCGAGAGACGAGCATGACCTCGACCGTCATCGACATTCCCGACACGACCCGCGCCAAGATCGACGTGCGCAACCTGAACTTCTACTACGGCCAGTTCCATGCGTTGAAGAACGTCAACATGTCGATCCCCGAGCGCAAGGTGACGGCCTTTATCGGCCCGTCCGGCTGCGGCAAGTCGACCCTGTTGCGTACCTTCAACAAGATGTACGCGCTCTATCCGGAGCAGCGTGCCGAGGGCGAGATCAACATGGATGGCGAGAACCTGCTGACCACCAAGAAGGACATCGCTCTGCTGCGCGCCAAGGTTGGCATGGTGTTCCAGAAGCCCACGCCGTTCCCCATGTCGATCTATGACAATATCGCCTTTGGGGTGCGCCTGTTCGAGAAGCTGTCACGCTCCGAGATGGACGACCGCGTGGAATGGGCACTGTCCAAGGCGGCGCTGTGGAACGAAGCCAAGGACAAGCTCAACCAGTCGGGCTATGGCCTGTCCGGCGGCCAGCAGCAGCGCCTGTGCATCGCGCGCGGCATCGCGATCCGCCCCGAAGTGCTGTTGCTGGATGAGCCGTGCTCCGCACTTGACCCGATTTCGACCGGCCGTATCGAAGAACTGATCGCGGAGTTGAAGGACGAGTACACGGTGGTGATCGTGACCCACAATATGCAGCAAGCCGCGCGCTGCTCGGACTACACCGCGTATATGTACCTGGGTGAACTGATCGAGTTCGGCGAGACCGAGAAGATCTTCATCAAGCCGCATCGCAAGGAAACCGAAGACTACATCACCGGCCGTTTCGGCTGATTGAGCGTTACCCACATAACGCATAGCATACGAATAGAGCGGCTAGGAGAGCAACATGTCTGACAAGCATCTGTCGACCCAGTTCGACGCCGACCTCAACGCCATCAGCACGAAACTGCTGCAGATGGGCGGTCTGGTCGAGTCGCAGATCGAAAACGCCATGCGGGCGCTTTCGGAGTTCGACGCGGGCCTGGCCGACCAGGTCATCGCGCGCGAGCACCACCTGAATGCCTTGGAACTCGAGATCGATGCCGATTGCGGCAACATCATCGCGCGCCGGCAGCCGACCGCGCGCGACCTGCGCCTGGTGATGGCGATTTCGAAGACCATCACCAACCTGGAGCGCGCCGGCGACGAGGCGGAGAAGATCGCCAAGCGCACCAAGCACATCATGGAAGACGCCGGCGCCCACCAGATCAATTACTCGGAGGTGAAGCTCTCGGGCGATCTGGCCATCGCGCTGCTGCGCCAGGCGCTCGATGCCTTTGCGCGCCTGGACACCGTGGCTGCCGCCCGGATCGTCAAGGACGACAAGGCCATCGACGACGAATTYCGTGCGTTCGTGCGCAAGCTCATCACCTATATGATGGAAGACCCGCGCACGATCTCGGTCGCGCTGGATTTCCTCTTTATCGCCAAGGCGATCGAGCGCATTGGCGACCACGCCAAGAACATCGCTGAATTCATCATCTACATCGTCAAGGGAACCGACGTCCGCCACGCCTCGCGTGAGGACATGGAGCGCGAAGCGCTGAGTTAAGGCGCCACCGCGGAGAAAATTACATGCCAAGCAGCATTCTTGTTGTCGAAGACGAACCCGCGATTGCCGAACTGATCGCGGTCAACCTGCAACACGCGGGACACTATCCGATCCGGGCCTATAACGCCGAGCAGGCGCTGTCGCTGATGAGCGACGTGCTGCCCGACCTGGTGCTGCTCGACTGGATGCTCCCGGGCAAGTCGGGAGCCAC
This sequence comes from Cupriavidus sp. 01L46, assembly GCF_056399905.1. Taxonomy (NCBI): domain Bacteria; kingdom Pseudomonadati; phylum Pseudomonadota; class Betaproteobacteria; order Burkholderiales; family Burkholderiaceae; genus Cupriavidus; species Cupriavidus sp. 01L46. The sequence continues at coordinate 19,536 of NZ_JBFTSF010000066.1, read as the reverse complement.
CTTCGCCAAGGAGCTGCGCAATAACGACCGCACCAAGCAGATTCCTATCATCATGCTTACCGCGCGCAGCGAGGAGCAGGACAAGGTGCTGGGGCTCGAGGCCGGCGCGGACGACTACGTCACCAAGCCGTTCTCGCCCAAGGAACTGCTGGCCCGTATCAAGGCGGTGCTGCGCCGCCGTGCCCCGCAACTGACCGACGACGTCGTTGCCATCAATGGCCTGCGCCTGGACCCGGCCACGCACCGGGTCACCGGCCAGGATGAATCTGGCCTGATCAAGCTGGACCTGGGTCCTACTGAGTTCCGTTTGCTGCACTTTTTGATGACGCATCCGGAGYGCGTTCATAGCCGTTCGCAGTTGCTGGACCAGGTCTGGGGTGATCACGTGTTCGTGGAAGAGCGGACCGTCGACGTGCACATCAAGCGCCTGCGCGCCGCGCTGACCCCTGGCGGCTACAGCAACATGATCGAGACGGTGCGCGGTAGCGGCTACCGCCTGGCTCGCGCGCCCAGCCACTGATCGGCAGGCTTGCCACGTCGTTTCCGGCGTGGCGCCTGTTACAGCTTGCCCGTTTCGTGGCACACTCCACCGCATTCCATGCGGTCTTGCCGCCTGCCTGACCTTCTCACTTCTTCATGAACGTCATCTGGGCCCGTTCGGCGGCCATCCTGATTTTCCTGGCCCTGGCTTCGGCCGGGCTGTACTTCTTCCTTGGCCCCGTGCCTGCGCTGGCCGTGCTGTGCGTCGGGTTGCTGGGGCATCTGCTTTATTACATCTACCAGATCAACCGGCTCTGGAAAGTGCTGGACGCGCCGGCCTACGGCGAGATTCCCAGCGCGCTGGGGCTATGGGGCGAGGTGTATTACCGCCTGCATCGCCTGGTCAAGCGCTGGCGCACCCAGGTGTTGCAGGTCGAGCAGCAACATACCCGTTTTATCCAGGCTATCCAGGCGTCGCCCAATGGCGTCCTGATGCTGGATGATGCCGACCAGATCGAATGGTGCAACGATGTGGCCGAGCAGCATTTTGGCCTCAATGCGCGGCGCGACGTGCGCCAGCGCATCACCCACCTGATCCGGCGGCCGGAATTCGTCCAGTACCTGCACTTGCAGCGTTTCGATGAGCCGCTGGTGATGCGCGACATGGGCGAGCACAAGCGCAGCGTGATCGCCGTGCAGATCCTGCCTTACGGCGAAAGCCGCAAGCTGGTGCTGACACATGACATCACCAAGGTGGAGAACACCGAGGCGATGCGCAGGGATTTCGTCGCCAACGTCTCGCACGAACTGAAGACACCACTGACGGTGCTGACCGGTTTCCTGGAAACGGTGCGCGACCTGCCGGTGTCGGAGCAGGATCGCAACCGCTACCTCGACATGATGCTGGTGCAGTCCATGCGCATGCAGCACCTGGTCGAGGACTTGCTGGTGCTGGCCAAGCTGGAAAGCGACGAGCAGCCGCCGAGCCAGGACCGGATCGACCTGGCCGAGCTGGTTGCGCACCTCGTGCACGACGCCGAGGCACTATCCCAGGGCGAGCACCAGATCTCCGCGCAGATTGATCCGGCCGTCACGATCCGCGGTGCGGAGCGTGAACTGCTGTCGGCCTTCGGCAACCTGGTTTCCAATGCGGTGCGCTATACGCCGGAGGGCGGGCGCATCAGCATCGCGCTGAACTACGAGAACGAGCACGCCATTTTCTCGGTCACCGATACGGGCCTGGGCATTGCCGCCGACCATATTCCGCGCCTGACCGAGCGTTTCTACCGGGTCGACCGCAGCCGTTCGCGCGATACCGGAGGGACCGGCCTCGGGCTGGCCATTGTCAAGCATGTGCTGTCGCGCCACCATGCCGACCTGCGCATCACCAGTGAAGTGGGGCGCGGCAGCGTGTTCCGTGTGGTTTTCCCGGTCGATCGCAGCGGCTATATGCCGGGCGCCTTGCCACGGCCAGGACAGTCACCGCAGAAGGCGGCCTGAGCGAGCGCCCGTTCGCGGCGCCGTGCGTGGCAGGGCGCACGCGAGGCGCGCCCTGCCGACCTCACCCTCAGGCGCTGCCGAACAGGGCCAGCAGGTCGTGCTGGCTGACGTGCGGCTGCTTGGACTTGGTGTGCTTGCGGATGTAGCTGCCGTCGGGCAGCATGATCCATGCGGAAGCATTGTCGTGCAGATGCACCCGCAGGCTCTCCTTGATGACCCGCGCCTTCAGGACTTTGTCCAGCACCGGGAATGCCACCTCGACGCGACGGAACAGGTTGCGGTCCATCCAGTCCGCGCTGGACAGGTAGACCACCTCCGTGCCGCCGGCCAGGAAGTAATAGACCCGGTGATGCTCGAGGAAGCGCCCGACGATGGAGCGCACCGTGATGTGCTCCGACAGGCCCGGCACCCCTGGGCGCAGCGCGCACACCCCACGGATGATCAGGTCGATCTTCACGCCGGCGCGTGACGCCTTGTACAGCTCGTCGATGATGGATGGCTCCAGCAGCGCATTCATCTTGGCCATGATGCGCGCGGGCTTGCCGGCACGGGCGTTGCGGGCTTCCGCGCGGATGTGCTCCACCAGATTGCTCTGCATGGTGAACGGCGACTGCCACAGGTGATTCAGGCGGATGGTGCCCGCGGTGCCCGTTAGCAGCTGGAACACGTGCTGGACGTCCTCGCAGATCTTCTCGTTGGCAGTGAGCAGGCCAAAATCGGTGTACAGCCGCGCGGTGCGCGGATGATAGTTGCCGGTGCCCAGGTGCGCGTAGCGGCGCAGCTTGAACTGCTTGCTCTTGGCGCCTTCCAGTTCGCGGCGCACCATCAGCAGCATCTTGGCATGGCACTTGTGGCCAACTACGCCATAGACCACATGCGCGCCGGCGGATTCGAGCCGCTCGGCCCAGTTGATGTTGGTTTCCTCGTCAAAGCGCGCCAGCAGTTCCACCACCACAGTGACTTCCTTGCCATTGCGCGCCGCCGTCATCAGCGCCTCCATCACCGGCGACTCGTTGCCGGTGCGGTAGACGGTCTGCTTGATGGCTACGACGGCAGGGTCGACGGCGGCCTGCTGCAGCAGGTCGAGCACCGAGCTGAAGCTCTCGTAGGGATGGTGCAGCAGCACGTCCTGCTGGCGGATCGCATCGAACATCGAAGCGCCGGGCGCAAACACCTTGACCGGCGCCGGCACGTGCGGCGGGTACTTGAGGGCAGGGCGGTCGACCAGGTCGGGGATCTGCATCAGCCGCACCAGGTTGACCGGKCCGCTCACACGGTACACGTCCTGCTCGCCCAGGCCGGATTCGAGCAGCAGGCGGCGCGCCATGGCCGGCGGGGTATCGGACGAGATTTCCAGGCGCACGGTGTCGCCGAAGTGGCGGGTCGGCAGTTCGCCTTGCAGTGCTTCACGCAGGTCCGTGATATYGTCCTCCGACACGAACAGGTCAGAGTTGCGGGTGACGCGGAACTGATAGCAGCCGTTGACCTTGATCGCGGGGAACAGCTCATGCACGAAAGCTTGCATGAAGGACGACAGCAGCACAAATCCGTAGGGATAGCCCGAGAGCTCCTCGGGCATCCTGACTACGCGCGGCAGCGCGCGGGGCGCCTGCACGATGGCCAGGTCAGCCTCCCGGCCGAAGGCATCCTTGCCCGACAATTCAATGATGAAATTCAGGCTCTTGTTGAGCACCCGAGGGAAGGGGTGGGCCGGGTCCAGCGCGATCGGCGTCAGGACCGGGCCGAGCTCGCGCGTGAAGAAGCTGCGCGCCCATTCGCGCTGCGCCTCGTTCCAGGTGGAGGCGAGGTGAAAGAACACCCCTTCTTTCTCCAACAGGGGGAAAATCACGTTTTGCAGCATGTCATACTGCATGGCCACCAGCTTTTGCACGCGCTCCGTGACAATCTGGTATGCCTGCTGCAAGGAAAGGCCATCGGGCGTGATGCCGGAAGGATTGTCACGCATCTGCTCCTTCAAGCCGGCCATGCGGATCTCGAAGAACTCGTCCAGATTACTTGAAACAATACAAATGAATTTCAGACGTTCGAGCAGCGGCACGCTGGCGTCAGCTGCCTGTGCCATGACTCTCGTATTGAATTCCAGAATGCCCATTTCGCGGTTGAGCAGCGTGCCGGGTGGGCTTGTCGACATAGGCATGACCTTCTTTTGGTAATGCGGCGACTTTTTCATAGAATCATGTCAAATTGATGACAATGTGATTTTGTCACGATGCAGACATGATAAAGACATATTTTCTACGGTTGGGTGAGCCTGACTGCCCGACACCGTTATTTACGCCGCGGCTTGCGGCTTTTACCCACATTCCCCTACCGCGATGAACCAAACCCCTCGCTTGCTGGCCGCCGTCGACATGGGCTCAAACAGTTTCCGCCTGATGATCGKGCGGGTGGATGAGAGCCTGACCGCATCCGGGCCGGCCAGCCAGCTATTCCAGGTCGATGCGCTGCGCGAGCCGGTGCGCCTGGCCGCGGGCCTGACGCCAGACAAGTACCTGGACCAGCCGGCCCGCCGGCGCGGCATCGACGCCCTGCGGCGTTTCGGCGACCGCCTGCGCGATTTCTCCCCTGACCAGGTGCGGGCGGTGGCAACCAATACGCTGCGGGTAGCCAAGAACGCGTCGGAATTCCTGATCGAGGCCGAGCACGCGCTTGGATTCCCGATTGAAGTGATTGCCGGGCGCGAAGAAGCACGGTTGATCTACCTGGGCGCCTCGCACGATGCGCCGGCCTGTGCGGGCAACCGGCTGGTGGTCGATATCGGTGGCGGCTCAACCGAGTTCATCATCGGCAGCGGCTACACGTCCAAGCTGATGGAGAGCCTCTACATCGGCTGCGTCTCGCACAGCCGCCAGTTCTTCCCCAGCGGCAACGTCGATGACTACGCGATGAAGCAGGCGGAACTGGCCGCGCGCAGGGAGATCCAGGTGCTCGTGCGCCAGTACCGGGCGGCCGGCTGGCAGCAGGCGGTGGGTTCGTCCGGCACGGCGCGCGCGCTGGCCGAACTGATCGAGCTCAACGGCATGAACGACAACCCGGCCGAGCACGGCATCACCCGCGAAGGGCTGGAGCGACTCAAGCGCGCGCTGGTCAAGGCGGAGAACGCCAACCGGGTCAAGCTGGTGGGCCTGAAGGCGGACCGCATTCCCGTGCTGCCAGGTGGCCTGTCTATCATGCTCGGCGTGTTCGCCGAGCTCGACATCGATCGCATGGACGTCACCGACGGCGCGCTGCGCCTGGGTGTGCTTTACGACCTGCTGGGCCRCACGCACCACGAGGACATGCGCACCATCACGGTGGATCAGTTCATGCGCCGCTATGGCGTCGACCGCGCGCAAGCCCAGCGCGTGCGCCAGGCCGCGCTGGGCTTGCTGGCGCAGTTTCCCGAGCCGCGCAATGAGCGCCGCGACGACAACCTGGCACTGCTGGGCTGGGCCGGCGGGCTGCATGAGATCGGCATGACCATATCGCACAGCGGCTACCACAAGCACTCGGCGTACATCGCCACGCACGCCGACATGCCGGGCTTCTCGAAGACCGACCAGGCACGGCTGGCAACGCTGCTGCTCGGGCATGCCGGCAAGCTAGGCAAGCTTTCCGGCAGCGGCAAGTTCCTCGACTGGCGGATGCTCTTCAGCCTGCGCCTGGCGTTCGTGCTGTGCCGGCGCCGTGCCGACGAGCCGCTGCCCGAGATCACCGTGGGCCAGCGTTCGGATGCGCTGGACGAAGGGTTCGAGGTGCGCTTGCCCAAGGCCTGGATCGAGGCCAACCCGCTGGTCGAATACAGCCTGGCGCAGGAAGCCGACGAGTGGGAACGCATCGGCAAGCGCTACAAGGTGGTGTACGCCTAAGCAAAGCGCGGGGGCGGCCAGATGGCGGCCCCCGCTTCGACCAGCGGGGCAAGCCAATGCAGGCGGCGAGCGCCCGCACAGGCTCAGGCGTCGCGGTTCAGGCCAAGGAAGTGGCGCGCATAGCGGGGGTTCATGTCGTTCACGCGCAGCAGCGTGAGGAAGTCCGCCACGTTGAAGTCGGGATCCCACGCCGGCATGCCGCAAATTCGCGCGCCTAGCCGCAGGTAACCCTTGATCAGCGCCGGCGGCTCTACGTCCAGCGTCTGATTGAGCTCGTCGATCGGCAGAGGCAGGCGCGGGAACGCGTGATATTCGATCGGCGCCAGGGCGCGCTCGGCGAAGACCCGGTACAGGCTGGCCGCATAGTGGCCGCCATCGCTCATCGGCACGCTCGCGCATCCCAGCATCGACTCGATGCCCCAGCGCTGCAGGTACTCGCCCAGGCCGCCCCACAGCGCCATGATCACGCTGCCCGAGCGGTAGTCGCGGTGCAYGCACGAGCGGCCCAGCTCCACCATCTTGGGCTTCAGGTGAGCCAGGCGCACCAGGTCGAACTCCGACTCGGCATAGAGGCAGCCGATGCGCTTGGCCTGGTGGGGCGCCATCACGCGGTAGGTACCGACCACTTTGAGCGTGGCTGTATCGCGCACGATCAGGTGGTCGCAATAGGCGTCGAACATATCCACGTCGAGTTCAGGCCTCGACGGGTTCAGCCTGGCGCCCATTTCTTCGGCGAAGACCTTGTAGCGCAGGCGCTGCGCTTCTTCTACTTCATCCTGGTGGCGCGCCCACGCCACACTGAAAGCAGGCTGGTCATGCGCTTGTTCATGTGTTTGTGCAGGTTGCTGGCGATGAAGACGCCTCCGCGCCGAATGGCCTGACAGGCCACTGGGCAGGGAATCGAACAACGGCTGGGTGGGCGTCGGGAGCTCTCGCATCAGTATGTCCTTTCGGTGACGAAACTGTTGCGGTCGAATGTAGAGAGGGCAGGTGACAGTGCCGTGAAGCGGTCGTGACGGTTCAGTGACAGCGGCCCGGAAAGCCGGGCCGCGCCGTTGCGGGGTGCAAAAAAATGCTAGAGAAACTCCGGATTGATGACAGCGCGCAACACGACCTGCGATTCGCTTTCGCGTGTGCGTCCCGACAGCCACCAGRTGCCGCTCTTGCGCACGCTCCAGTTCATTTCCGAGCCCGCCAGCAGCAAGCTGGCAAGTTGGCCAAGCCAAGGCTGGTGCCCGACCAGCACGGTGTGCTCGGTGCCTTGGGGCCAGTCGATCGCGGCCAGCACCGCGCTGACATCGGCGCCCGGGGCAAGCTCGGGCAACACCTCTGCGTTCTCGCGCAGGGCGGCGGCGGTTTCGCGCGTACGCAGGGCCGGACTGCAGGCCACCCGCGTACCGGGAGGCAGATGGCTGCGCAGCCATGCGGCGGAGGCATCCGCCTGCTTATGTCCGCGTCTGGTCAGGGGGCGCTGCAGGTCGGCATTGCGGGAAAAGCCATGCGCACCAGACAACTCTTCGGCTTCGGCATGACGCCACAGGATCAGGTTCATGGGGGCGGTGTGCTCAAGCTAAGAGGGGAAGGGAGAAGGGAAAACGGGAAATGGATATTTCGAGTATGGCCACGCGCGCAGGTACGTGCAAGACGGGCAAACACCGGGCGGGAGCGCAGCATGGCACTGCCAAATGACACGCATGTGGCGAGTCATAAGTGGCGGAAGCGGTGGCAGCCTGGGGGGAAGCGATAGGGGGCGCGATGGCCGGCAAGCCACCCGCATCGACCCGCGCTCCACACCCAAGGCATCAGGATGGAATAGCCATCATGATTGTTTCAGTGGAGCCACTATTGCCGATGCGTGCGGGTGGCAATGGCCAGATGTTTCCCAGGGCGGGACCGCCGCGATGCGGTGCCCTGGAATGCGGTCTAGCGCAACGCTCGCCGTGGGCGAGCGTGGAAGAGATCAGACTTTGTGGCGGAAGTTGATGCGGCCCTTGGTCAAATCGTAGGGCGACATTTCCAGCGTCACGCGGTCACCAGCCAGAATGCGGATGCGGTGCTTCTGCATCTTGCCCGAGGCATAGGCCCAGATTTCCACGCCGTTTTCCAGCGTCACGCGGTAACGGTTGTCCGGCAGGGCTTCCGAGACAACACCGCCAAATTCGATAAGTTCTTCCTTAGCCAATCTTCTTCCTTTACGGCAGCCTTGGGCTGCATGAATTTAGGTAAATCCGGTGTGGCGAGCGCCGGCATGGCTGTATGCTCGCGAGGTCCGGGTGCCAGCAGTGACAAGCGCCGGCTTGCTTGGTTGCGCCTTGAAGTTGCGGGAGGCAAGCTGACCCGGACCGGCACGGCAAAAAAGCGCGTGCAAAAAAGTCCACGTTAGGGAATCGCCAGGGGGCGCGTCAGTGCCCGGCCGATTGCCTTGCCGGTTGCGGCCCAAGCTAATGCGGCCGTGCTACCGTGATAGGCGCGGGGGTAATGAAGCGGGCAAGATGTTCCCGGTGGCTTGCCGAACTGCGCTGGATACTGCGCAACAGTGTGATGGCTGCATTCCTCGGCAAGGGCGCCCGGTTACAGGGCATGCTGCATAAACCCCGGGCTAACGCGCGATTATATCATGGGTGTGCGGTTGAGGCGTGGCGCGCGCGTGGTCGTTCTACCCGGATATGCCCGCGAAAACAAGAGAAAAAGCCCGCCGCCGGGTGGGTTGCGGGCCTGAAAGTGGTGCGGGCGGTTCGCGGACCCGCCCGCTGCCAGTGTCTGTGTTTCAAGCGCGCAGGGGATCCCATATTCATGGCATTGCCATTGGGGTGCTGCGGTGCAGTGAAGTTGGCTGGCCGGCGCAGTGGCCGGCACTAACCCAGGAAAATCAGGCAACAAAAAAAGGCTTAGACCTTGCGGTCTAAGCCTTTGATCTTATTGCTAAATACTGGTCGGGGCGACATGATTCGAACATGCGACCCTCTGATCCCAAATCAGATGCGCTACCAGGCTGCGCTACGCCCCGAAGCCGTGGATTGTAGCCCGGCGTCGGGGGCGGGGTCAAATTTTACTTTTGCACCGACCCAGCGAGGCGCAGGCCGGTGTGGGGCTTGCCGTGGGATTTGATGGATAAAAGGTTCGCTTGACTTGGTCGCAAGCGCTGACATAATCCGCACACCGCAGCGGCCAGGCCCCGCGCCCGGTCAGGCGCGCAGGCAATCCGTGCCGCTAGCGGGACTGGCGCCGAACATGAGAATAAGAGTGCCCTCGCCACGATCGCGAGGCCCAGCCCCTGTCCGCCGGGGCGCATGAAGACGGTCAGAAGCTTAAAAAGAAAGAATGGCGAAAGCCTCGGGTCCGCGCGGGTCCCGGGGCGCATGGTGGCGTGACGGAACGCTGCCTGCCAAGTTGGACGGGGAAATCATGTTTCAGTCGCAGGTTAGTGTGCTGGTCGCGGGCCTTTTCGGGCTGCAGATGGCGGTGGTGTTCGCAGTCTTGCAGCGCACACCCGGCATGGGCCGCGCCGGTTTGAATTCTTGGGTGGCTGGCGCGTTGCTGGTCACCGCAGCCACCGTCTTGCTCGCTGCGCAGGACTATCTGCCGGAATGGCTTACGCTCGGTCTGGTGGATCTGGTCATGACGGCGGCTTTGTCCTTGATGGTCCATGGCACGCGCCGTTTTTTCGGCAAGCGCGKGGGGGCGGCCGCGCTTTGCTTGCTGAATCTTGCCGTGCTGGCCAATGCCGCCTACTTCGATTGGGCGGGCGTGTCGCCGGCGGAGCCGGCGCTCGTCTTTAGTCTGGCCAATACGTATCTTCCGCTGTCATTGCTGCGCGTGGTGGCGCCGCAAGTGCGCGCCAAGCGCGGCACCGGCCGCCTGGCGGCGCTGTCGCTCGGGCTGATCGCGCTCGCTTGCGCGGCCATGGGCCTCTATCAATCCATCGACCTCAAGCTGCTGCCCGCTGGCCTTGCCTGGCTGGCGAAGCGCCCGCCCCGGGAAACCTTTGCCGTCCTGCACGCCTTTGGCATTGTCAGCCTGGCCGTGAGCTTCGCGCTGCTTGCCCACGATAGCCTGCGCCGACGTCTGGAGCGCCGCGCCAGTTATGACGACCTGACTGACGTCCTGTCGCGCGGGCCCTATTGGGAGGCGCTGGAAGAGGCCTGCAAGCAAGCGGACCGCCAGCAACGCCCGCTGACTGTGGCGTTCATCGACCTGGATCATTTCAAGGCCATCAACGATCTCTATGGCCATCTGGCCGGCGACAGCGTGCTGCGCCACTTCAGCGGCCTGCTGCGCAAGTCGGTGCGCGCGGACGATTTCGTCGGCCGGCTGGGTGGGGAAGAGTTTGGCATCGTGATGCCCGGCACCGCGCTGGACCAGGGCCGGGCGATCAGCCTGCGCTTGAGTGCACTTGTGCGCACCACACCGTGCCCCTCCGAGCCGGATGCGATTTCCTATACGGTCAGCATCGGCATGGCCGAGCGGCTGCCGGGGGAGGGGGCTGATACGCTCATGCGCCGCGCCGACAACGCGCTCTACGATGCCAAGACCATGGGGCGCAACTGTGTGTCCACGCAGCCCATCGAGCGGCTTGCCGATATGGCGACGACACCGCGAATGCGGGTTTCGCAAGCCTCTTGAGCCGGGCTGTGCCAGACCACATGCCGACACGGTAGGATCGGCCGCGGGGCTGAGGTAGAATACCGGGCTTCGCATGCCAAGCGTTCAGCGGCATGCCAAGTCCTCTGCATTTCAGTAGTTCCTCCTGTCCGCCCTTAGCTCAGTTGGATAGAGCACTCGCCTTCTAAGCGAGCGGTCACACGTTCGAATCGTGTAGGGMGGACCATTTTCTCCCGCATTCCTCCATTCCTCAGCATTCTCCATCGCCCAGAGGCGCCATCGCATCGCGAACTCGAACGATGCGCTGCCGATGGCCGCCAGTCCGGTCTAATATTTCGGGGCTGCCGTGGTTTTTTCCGGCGCGGCGCCCTTGCCCGAGGCTATTCCCATGGCGAAGTTCAACACAGGTGCTGGCAGGAAGCTCCGTTACTGGCTGGCCGGAGGCGCGTGCCTGCTGATGCTGGCCGCCATTGCCCGCCATGCCTTGTTCCTGGCGGTCGAGGAGGATGCGTTCGAGCCCAAGCCGGCCGGCGTGGCTGACGCGATGACGCCGGACCGCCTGGGCGCCGCGTCGCGCCAGTTCGCGTTTGCCAGCGGCGCGCGCATGCTGCGCGCCTCTTGCGTCCTGGCTCAGGGCGGTGACGCGCCCGCCGTGCTGATCTACCACGGCGACGAGGAAAACTTGTCGGACTGGGCCAGCGCGCAGGCGTTGCTCTACCGCAATGGGATCTCGTCCTGCGTATTCGACTACAGCGGCTATGGCGCCAGCGGCGGCAAGCCCGGCGTGCTCAACCTGCATGAGGACGGCCTGGCCGCGTATGGACAGTTCCTCGCCATGACGCCGCGTGCCAGCCGGCGCTATGTGATGGGCTTTTCGCTGGGTTCCGGGGTGCTGTTGGACGTGATCTCCGCCTTGCGCCCGGCGCCCGCTGGCCTTGTGATTGCCGCCGGCTTCACATCCGCACGCGAGGCGGCGGTGGTGACCGGGCGGGTGCCGGCGTGGATGGCCAGGCTGCTTCCGGAACCGTGGGACAACGAGGACCAATTGCGAAAATCCATGCTGCCACTGCTGCTTGTGCACAGCCGCGCGGACGAAGTGATTCCCTTTGCCTATGCCGAGCGGCTGGAGCGCGCCGCCGGTGGCCCCAGCTGGCTGGTGGCGCTGTCGGCGCTGCCGCACGATGCGGCGATCCAGCCGGAGCGGCAGGACGCGTTCTGGGCGCCTATCGTCGCCTATCTGCGCTCGGGCCGCCTGGCCGGGCAGGGCGACGAATAGGCCGCGCGCGCTGTGCCGCCGGGCGGGCACGAAAAAGGGGCGTCGGCCAAAGCCGTACGCCCCTTTTTAGCAATGGCCGCCGCGCGAGGCGGCCGTGCCGGGATTACGCTTCTTCGGGCAGGCTCGCCCCTACCGTATTGAAGCCGGCATCCACGTAGGTGATCTCGCCGGTCACGCCGCTGGACAGGTCCGACAGCAGGAAGGCGGCCACGTTGCCGACCTCGTCGATGGTCACATTGCGGCGCAGCGGCGCTGCCTCCTCGATGTGGCCCAGCAGCTTGCCGAAGCCCTTGATGCCGGATGCGGCCAGGGTCTTGATCGGGCCGGCGGAAATGCCGTTGGCACGAATGCCGCGCGGGCCCACCGAAGCGGCCAGGTAGCGCACGCTGGCTTCCAGTGATGCCTTGGCCAGGCCCATGGTGTTGTAGTTCGGGACCACGCGCTCCGCGCCGAGGTAGGTCAGCGTCAGCAGCGAGGCCTTGTCGGACAGCATGGGCAAGGCGGCCTTGGCCAGCGCGGGGAAGCTGTAGGCGGAGATGTCGTGCGCGATGCGGAAGGATTCGCGCGAGAGGCCTTCCAGGAAGTCGCCGGCGATGGCTTCGCGCGGGGCGAAGCCGATCGAGTGCACCAGGCCATCGAGCTTGTCCCAGCTTTGGCCAAGCGCGGCGAAGGTGGCGGCGATCTGCTCGTCGCTGCCAACGTCGCAATCGAATACCAGGCTGCTGCCGAATTCCTTGGCAAAGTCGTTGATGCGGTCCTTGAACCGCTCGCCGACATAGGTGAAGGCGAGCTCGGCGCCTTCGCGCTTGCAGGCGGTTGCGATGCCGTAGGCGATCGAGCGATTGGACAGCAAACCGGTGATCAGGATTCGCTTACCTGCGAGAAATCCCATAACTTCTCCAATGATGTTCGAGGTGGACGGGCACGTTTCGTGCAATGGCGTCCGGGTTGCGGCGCGCACCGCGCGGCGGCTGCTTTTCAGCAGGCTGACGACCGGCAAAACAGCGGTGCCGCGTACTGGAATGTCCGGATGGCTGGATGCCAGCCGAACCCATGTAAAATTGTCTCATAACTTGACCGCGCCGCCGAAGGCTGCGGACGATCCGATTCAGGTGGAGGACCCAAACCGGATGCATATTCGCGCACGTAGACCGCTTCAGGCGGCATGGCAGCGCTTCCGCACAGTTGCGGCGCTGGGCTGTGGATTAATAGCCCTGTGTACCGCGGGTTTTCCCTTGTCAGCCGGAGCCGCCCATGGCTTCGCACAGTATGGCGGCCTCAAGTATCCCGCCGATTTCACCCATTTCGACTACGCCAACCCGGACGCGCCGCGCGGCGGCACGCTGACGCTCGCCAACCCGGACCGCCGCACCAGCTTCGACAAGTTCAACCCGTTCACGCTCAAGGGTACCTCCGCCCCGGGCGTGAACGCGCTGATGTTCGAGTCGCTGTTGATTGCCAGCAGCGATGAAACGGCCAGCGCTTATGGCTTGCTGGCGGATGACGTGACCGTGGCGCCGGACGAATTGTCCGTTACCTTCCACATCCGGCCGCAGGCGCGTTTCAGCAATGGCGATCCGGTGCTGGCCGGCGACGTCAAGTACTCCTACGACATGCTGATGAGCAAGGCATCCAGCCCTGGCTACCGCAGCATGTGCACCGACGTGAAGGCCGTCACGGTGGTGGATTCGCGCACGGTACGGTTCGATTTCAGGCAGCGCAACATCGAGCTGCCGCTGATCGTTGGCTCCTTGCCGGTGTTCTCCAAGAAGTGGACCGCCACGGTGTCGTTTGACAAGCTGACCTTCGAGGATCCGGTGGCCAGCGGACCCTACCTGATCGAGCGCTACGATGCCGGGCGCGGCATTACCTTCAAGCGCGACCCGTCGTACTGGGGCAAAGACCTGGCGGTGCGTCGCGGCACCTTCAACTTMGACCGGGTGGTCTATCGCCTATACAAGGACGAGACCGCCAAGCTCGAAGCCTTCAAGGCTGGCGAGTTCGATGCCATCGTCGAGTACAAGGCCAAGAGCTGGGCCAAGAGCTACGAGGGCAAGCGCTTTTCCAATGGCGAACTGCTCAAGACCGATTTTCCGCACCGCAACGGAGCCGGCATGCAAGGCTTCGTCATGAACATGCGCAAGCCGATGTTCCAGGACGTGCGGGTGCGGCAGGCCCTGATCCTGGCGCTGGATTTCGAGTGGCTCAATCGCCAGCTGTTCTATGGCGCGTATCGCCGCCTCGATAGCTGGTTTTCCAACAGCGAGCTGGCCGCCAGCGCCACGTTCGACGGCCGGCCCGGCCCCGGCGAGCTGGAACTGCTGGAGCCGCTGCGCGCGCAACTGGTGCCCGAGGTGTTTGGCCCCATCGTGTCGATGCCCACAACCAATCCGCCGCGTTCGCTGCGCGACAACCTGCGCGATGCGCGCCGGTTGCTGGCACAGGCTGGCTGGACCTACGCGGATGGTGCACTGCGCAATGCCAAGGGCGAGCCTTTTGTCTTTGAGTTCCTGGACGACGGCGGGGCCATGAGCCGCGTCATCACCACCTACGTGCGCAACCTGGAAAAGCTGGGAATCGAGGTGAACCAGCGCACCACCGATTTCGCGCTGTACCAGAAGCGGCTGGAAGACTTCGACTTCGACATGGTGTCGATCCGTTTCCCCGATTCGCAGAGCCCGGGCAACGAGCTGCGCGACCGCTTCAACAGCGAGGCGGCCGGCACGCCCGGCTCCGACAATCTGTTTGGCCTGAAATCGCCGGCGATCGACCGCTTGGTGGACAATGTCCTGCACGCCCATACTCGCGAAGAACTGGTCAATGCCGGGCGCGCGCTGGACCGCGTGCTGATGCACGGCTACTACATCGTGCCCAACTGGTACAGCGCGTCGCATCGAGTGGCATACCGGAAAGAGCTGGTCTATCCGCAGCGCCTGCCGTACTACTACACGGCGGAAGGCTGGATCCTGAGCAACTGGTGGCGTGCCGACACCAAGCCAGCCGCACAATAAGCGCGACAAGGAAACAAGATGCTCGCCTATCTGCTCAAGCGCGTACTGTTGATGATCCCGACACTGCTCGGCGTCATCACCCTGACTTTCGCGGTGATCCAGTTCGTTCCGGGAGGGCCGGTCGAACAAATGATGCTGGAGCTCAAGGGACGGGGTGGCGGTGGCGGGGAGGCCAGCGGCGGCGGCGCGGAGTATCGCGGCCGGCGCGGCGTGGACCCCGACAAGATTAAGGAGATCCAGGCCCTGTATGGCTTCGACAAGCCGCCGCTGGAGCGCTATTTCATGATGCTCAAGCGCTTCGCCCAGTTTGACCTGGGGCAGAGCTATTTCCAGCACCGCAGCGTGTGGGAACTGGTGAAGTCGAAGATGYCGGTCTCGGTCAGCCTGGGGCTATGGACCTTTTTCCTGACCTACCTGATATCGGTGCCGCTCGGCATATCCAAGGCGATCCGGGCGGGCAGCCGCTTCGATGTCGTGACCAGCATGGTGGTGCTGGTGGGCTATGCCATTCCCGGCTTCGTGCTGGGCGTGCTGCTGCTGGTGCTGTTCGGAGGCGGTACCTTCGTGCAGTGGTTCCCCTTGCGCGGCCTCACATCGGATAACTGGGACCAGCTCACGCTGATGGGCAAGGTGATGGATTACCTGTGGCACCTCGTGCTGCCGATCACCGCCTCGGTGGTGGGCAGCTTCGCGGTCGTCACCATGCTGACCAAGAACGCGTTCCTGGAAGAGATCCGCAAGCAGTACGTCCTGACCGCCCGCGCCAAGGGGCTGGCGGAGCGGCGCGTGCTCTGGAAACACGTCTTCCGTAACGCGCTGATTCCGCTCGTGACCGGTTTTCCGGCGGCCTTCATCGGTGCTTTCTTCACCGGCTCGCTGCTGATCGAAACCCTGTTTTCGCTCGACGGGCTTGGCCTGCTGTCCTACGAGGCGGTGCTGCGGCGGGACTATCCTGTCGTGCTGGGCACGCTCTACCTGTTCACSYTGATCGGSCTGGTGACGCGSCTGATYTCSGAYGTTTGCTATGTGATGGTCGACCCGCGCATYCACTTCGAGGCGGTGCACCGATGAAATTCAGCTCGCGCACGCTCCCCAACGGGCTGCCGCATTCCCTGTCACCGCGCCAGCGCGCCTGGCAGCGCTTTCGCCGAAATCGCCTGGGCTACTGGAGCCTGATCCTCTTCGTCGCCATCTTCCTGCTGAGCATGGTCGCCGAGACCCTGTCCAGCGACCGGCCGCTGGTGGTGAAGTACAAGGGCGAGTGGTATTTCCCCATCGTCAAGACCTACGCCGAGAGCACCTTCGACGGGGACTTTCCCACCAAGGCTGACTATCTCGATCCGTTTATCCACGACCGCATCACCAGCAACGGCAATTTCGCCATCTTCCCGCCCAACCGGTACTCATACGATTCGATCAACTATTTCTCCAAGGAGCCGAACCCGGCGCCGCCTTCCGCGGAGAACTGGCTGGGTACCGATGACCGCGGGCGCGATGTGCTGGCGCGGCTGCTCTATGGGTTCCGCGTCTCGGTGCTGTTCAGCCTGGCGCTGACGTTGATCGGCGTGGTGATCGGCACCTTGACGGGCGCGCTGATGGGTTTCTTTGGCGGGCGCTTCGATCTGATCTCGCAGCGCGCCATCGAAATCTGGAGCTCGATGCCCGAGCTCTACCTGCTGATCATCTTCGCGTCCATCTTCACGCCGAGCCTGGCGCTGCTGATCATCCTGCTTTCGCTGTTCGGCTGGATGGGTTTGTCCGACTACGTGCGCGCCGAGTTCTATCGCAACCGCTCGCTCGACTACGTCAAGGCGGCGCGGGCGCTGGGACTGTCCAATGTACAGATCATGTGGCGCCATATCCTGCCCAACAGCCTGACACCAGTCATCACCTTCCTGCCATTTCGCATGAGTGCAGCCATCCTGGCCCTGACCAGCCTCGACTTCCTCGGCCTTGGCGTGCCACCCACCACGCCGAGCCTGGGCGAGCTGCTGGCGCAAGGCAAGGCTAACCTCGACGCCTGGTGGATTTCCTTGTCGACCTTTGCCGTACTAGTGGTGACGCTGCTGCTGCTGACGTTMATGGGCGACGCGCTGCGCGACGCCTTCGATACGCGCCTGGGCCTGGCCCAGCTGCGCGGCCGTGTTGAGCCGAAGGCGCCAGAGGGTTCTCCCGCGGCCGAGGCGGTGTCATGAGCGCAATGCAACAAGCCACACAGGCCGCACAAGCCGCACGGGCCACGCAAGCCAGCGCCAACGACCCGACRCAACCCGCGCAAGCCAAGGGGGATGCCGGCGGCCCGCTGATGTGCATCGAACGCCTGTCGGTCACCTTCGGCCATGGCGAGGGTGCCACCCKGGCGGTGCGCGATGTCAGCTTCGACCTGCGCGCCGGCGAGCGCTTCGCGCTGGTGGGCGAGTCAGGCTCGGGCAAGACTGTCACGGCGCTGGCCATGCTGCGCCTGGTGGACGACGCGCGCTACCAGGGCTCGGTGCGTTTCGAGGGGCGCGACCTGCTCAAGGTGTCGGAGCGCGAGATGCGCGGCATCCGCGGCGCCGACATCGCCATGATCTTCCAGGAGCCGATGACGGCGCTCAATCCGCTTTACACGATTGGCAACCAGATCGTGGAGACGCTGGCGCTGCATGAGGGCCTGGACCGGCGCGCGGCGCGCGAGCGTGCCATCGCGTTGCTCGAGCGCACGGGCATCAGCGACGCCACGCACCGTTTCGACAGCTTTCCCCACCAGCTTTCGGGCGGCCAGCGCCAGCGCGCCATGATCGCCATGGCGCTGGCCTGCCGGCCCAAGCTGCTGCTGGCCGACGAGCCCACCACGGCGCTGGACGTTACCATCCGGGTCCAGATCCTGGAGTTGCTGCGCGACCTGCAGGCGGAGTTCGGCATGGCCGTGATGCTGATCACGCACGACCTCAACCTGGTGCGGGCCTTCGCCCAGCGAGTGGGGGTGATGGAGAAGGGCGTGCTGGTCGAGGTTGGCGAAACTGCCGCGGTCTTCGCAGCGCCCCAGCATCCTTACACCCGCAAGCTGATCGACAGCCGGCCGCGGCGCGAGGTGCTTCCGCTGGTCCCGCTAGCCCCCGTGTTGCTGGAGGCGCGCGGCCTGTGCGTGAACTATGCGCGCAAGCGCCGCGGCCTGGCCGGATGGTTTGGCCGCGACCAGTTTGCCGCCGTCAAGGACGTGAATTTCGCGCTGCGCGAGGGCGAGACCATCGGCATCGTGGGCGAGTCGGGCTCTGGCAAGACCACGTTGGCCCATGCGGTGCTGAACCTGCAGCGCCGCGGCGCCGGGGATATCCAGTTCCTGGGCAAGAGCCTGGACGAGGTCTCCCGGCGCGAGCGCAGCACCTTGCGCTCGCGCCTGCAGGTGGTGTTTCAGGATCCGTTCGGCTCGTTGTCGCCGCGCATGACCATCGAGCAGATCGTGGGGGAGGGCCTGGCCCTGCACCAGCCCGGCTTGTCGCGCGATGCCATGCGCCAGCGCGTCACCGAGGCGCTGCGAGAGGTAGGCATGGACCGCACTGCCCTGGGGCGGTATCCGCACGAGTTTTCCGGTGGCCAGCGCCAGCGCGTTGCCATCGCGCGCGTGCTGATCCTCAAGCCGCAGGTGCTGGTGCTCGACGAACCCACCTCGGCGCTCGACGTATCCATCCAGCAGCAGGTGCTGGCGCTCCTGACGCAATTGCAGCGCAAGTACAACCTGAGCTATCTCTTCATCAGCCACGATCTCGCCGTGATCCGCGCCATGGCGCACCGCGTCATCGTGATGAAGTCCGGCGAGGTGGTCGAAGCAGGGGATACCGAGGCCGTCCTGGGTGCTCCGCAGCACGCATACACCCGCAAGCTCATGATCGCGGCCGAAATTGGTGCGAGCGACCCGACGCCGCCACAAATTGGTGCAGCCGAGCTCAGGGTGTCACCCGATTGACCTGCGGTTGACATAATCAAACCGAGAAAGCATCTGCGACTTTCGTCGTATAGCCTTGATTGCAAAGCGTTTTATTTGAATTTTGTAACGAACTTTGACATGTGGATGACAACCTTATACCATCCGGCGAGAACTATTTTCGGGGGTGGTTAGCACGTCGCTTATGCGTGTGGCGAGTGGTTTGCATCACTTGGTCCGCTTTTTGCGTGCGAGTCATCCCATTGATTTCAAGCCCGCCCGGTGCGTTTTCCCGGGGCCGGTCAAGAACGATTCATCAGGAGAACCAATGCAGCGAATGCTTCATTCCCTGGCGCGCGGCGCCGTAGGAATTGCCATTGCCTGCGGTGCCACTCTATCGAATGGAGTGCTGGCTGATACGGTGTTCAAGGATCCCGACGCCCGCATCGATGCACGTACCGAACTGAGTGCAGACCCACATCCGGAAGGCAAGCGCGGCTTGCTCTCTTCGGTAATGAATTCCACCAGCCATGTGGCCAGCAAGGCCGGCGACCTGGTCATGAATGCCCTCGGACTGATTGGCGTGCGCTACCGCTTCGGTGGCAACAGCCCCGAATCGGGCCTGGACTGCAGCGGCTTCGTTCGCTACGTGTTCAATGACACCTTTGGCTTCGTGCTGCCGCGCCGCTCGGTCGAGATGAGCCAGGTCGGCACCACCGTGGCATCCAACGACCTGCGCCCCGGCGACCTGGTGTTCTTCAACACCATGCGCCACACCTTCTCGCATGTTGGCATCTATATTGGCGACAACAAGTTCGTGCACGCGCCGTCCACCGGCAGCAAGATCCGCGTCGACGACATGCGCGCCTCGTATTGGGTGACACGCTATAACGG
>NZ_JBFTSF010000065.1:0-25358 GCF_056399905.1 Cupriavidus sp. 01L46 | reverse complement strand
GTCTGGAGGCCCCCCCTCTCATCAGACTCTTTTCTGCCTGACCCACACTACCGTCTCGCCACCTCGCGCTCCACTGCGGGGACGGGGCGCGTTCATACCATCTTTTCTTTACGAGTAAAGAAAAGTGACATCTCACACGTTCTAAAACGGCCAACACCGCACAGCCGCGCCAGCAGCTAGAAGCATGAAAAMCCCACCCCCAAAACACTTCCGGCGCCATCATGCCAAACAAAAAATACAACCGCATTCCATGACACGGCTTCCACCGATTCAATCCTCGCCAAACTCGGCAGATTTTGTGAGCGAATCACCGGAACGGGACACCAGGAGCCGGAGCACGACCACACGCCTGCGCTCCTCGTTGGTGCCTGTTATGCGCTAGCTGCTGGCTCCTCCCAGTCGAAACGCCAGATCGCCAGCAGCGCGAACAGCGCGGCAAAGCCCAGCAACACACCGATCGGCACCAGCGCGGCCTGCAGCGGCAGCCCGCGCCAGGTCATCGCGTCCAGCCCGTCCACGGCCCAGCGCGTGGGCAAGGCCAGCGACGCCGATTGCAGCCACGACGGGAACAGGAAAGCCGGCACCCAGGCGCCGCCCAGCATCACCATCAGCAAGGTGGCGAAGATCGCCAGCCCGCGCGTGGCCGCCGGCGTGCGCCCGAGCGCAGCCACCAGCAGGCCGAAGCTGGCGGTGGTCAGGGCAAAGGCCACCACCACCCCGGCAAAGCCCGCCACGCTGCCGTCGATGCGCACGCCAAAGAACGCAATGGCGGCGCTGAAGATCAGCGCCATCAGGATCGCGGCCGTGAGCGCGCCGCTGACGATGCGGCTGCCCAGCAACAGAGCGCGCGACACCGGCGCGGCACGTAGGCGCTGCCACAGGCCGAGGCGGCGCATCAGCAGCAGCCCCACGCCAAACTCGATGCCCATGAAGAGGATGAACTGCACGCCCATGCCGGCGAAGGCATGCGCGTAGCTGTTGTAGGGACGGCCGGCCTGCGCGCTGGCCGGCTGCTCGCGCGCCTCGAACGGCAGCCCCATCCGCATGCTGGGCATGCCTGCCGCGTCCGGCCCGCTCGCGGCGCGCGCCGCCTGAGCCCGCTGCACGCGCTCGATGCTGTCGGCCATCGCCAGCACATCCTGGCGGTACGCGGCCGGGAGGTCCGGATTCGCTGCCATTGCGCCACGCAGCGCACCAAGCGGCCGGGCCGCGTCCGGCCCGCTGCCCATGGCCGCCTGCGATACGCTTTCCATCACGTGCTGGGTCAGCACGCCGCGCACCACCGCCAGGGCGAGCGCCTGCGAGGGGTCGTAGCGCAACGTCAGCACCGGCTTGGGCTGCGCGCCGAACAGCGCGCGCGGCGCCGCCTCGCCGAAGCCGTCCGGCAAGGTCACGGCTACCTGCACCTTGCCTTGCCGCACCGCTTCATCGGCGGCCTGGGCCGGCAGCTCGCGCAACTGCAATGCGCGATCCTGCCGCAGCGCCGCGACGATCTTCTGCGACAAGGGAGTGCCATCGAGGTCGCTGAGCGCCACCGGGATGCGCGATGGCTTCTGCGTGGCGGGGTTGAACAGGTAGCCAAAGAACGCCGCGATGGCGATCGGCGCGGCCACGCCCATGACGAGCGCCCGGCGATCCGAGAAATACAGCCGCAAGTCCGCGCGGACCAGTGCGAACAAGGCACGCAGTGCATTCAACGCGCTCATGCTCCGTCCCTCAGTTGCCGCCCGGTCAGGGCCAGGAACACATCCTCCAGCGTGGCCCGGCCCGACGCCAGGTGCCGCACCACGCGGCCACGGGCGCCCAGCCAGGCCATCACCGCGGGCACGGCGCGCGCGAGATCGTCCACGCCAATGGTCAGCACGCCGGCGCATTGCTGTGCGTGACGAACGTGGTGCGCAGCGCAGTCATGCGCCAGTTGCGCGGCATCGACCACGCCGTCGACCGTGACCTGCAGCGTCTCGGCCACCGGCAACCGGCCATAGAGCCCGGCCAGCGTATCGCTGGCCACCACCTGCCCGTGGTCCATGATCACGATGCGGTCGCACAGTCGCTCGGCCTCTTCCATGTAGTGCGTGGTGTAGAGCAGCGCCTTGCCGCGCTCGCGCAGCGCTTCCAGGCTGTCGAAGATGGCATTGCGGCTTTGCGGGTCGACCCCGGTGGTGGGCTCGTCGAAGATCAGGATGTCGGGATCGTGGACCAGCGCGCAGGCAATGTTCAGGCGGCGCTTCATGCCGCCGCTGAAATGCGCGGGCTTGTCCCGCGCGCGCTCGGACAAACCCACCAGCGCAAGTGCCTGGGCCGTGCGCTCGCGCAGCAAAGCACCCGACAAGCCATAGAGCGCGCCGAACAATTCCAGGTTGGCGCGCGCCGGCAGTTCCTCGTAGAGCGACAGCTCCTGGGGCACCAGCCCGATACGGCGCTTGAGCTGGCTCGCCGCGCGCGCGCCGGCATCCTGCAGCGCGCTGCCACCAATAAGGACGCGCCCGGCACCGGGGGCCACCAGGCCGCACAGCATCGCTACCGTGGTGCTCTTGCCGGCCCCGTTGGGCCCCAGCAGGCCCGTGATCTCGCCGCCAGCGACGGTGAAGGCAACGTCCTTCACCACCGCCCGCGTGCCATACGATTTGCCCAGGCCGATGGCTTCGAGCATGTGGCGCCCCCTCTCGTGAAGACGCACGATTCTAGCCGAGGTGCCCGGCCAGGATGCCCGCCTCGCGTCCGCCCGCAAGGGGGGTTAGCTGGACAAGCCCCACCCGATATGGCATAAGAGTACGTGCTGCCTCAAAAAACGGCAGCGGCTTGCCAGGATTTTCCACCCTTCATTCGAGACCTCATGCTCCTCGTCCCGCACCGCAACGCAGTCCGCCGCCATGCCATGCATGCGGTGGCAACGCGTGCGTGCGCGGCCAAGGGCGGCGTGCGCTCGCTCCGCGCCACACCGGCCGCGGTCAACACCTATGGTTTCGCCGCCGTGCTTTTCCAGGCCGTGCGGGGAAACCAGGACACACCAGCCAGGTCCTGACTTTCCCCGCACGGCACTTTGCCTGAGGGCGCGCATCGCGCCCCTTGTCCAATGTGCAACCTGGGAGAAAAGCCGTGTCTTCGTCTTCGATCTATCACAAGACCCTCTGTGCGATCGGCACCGTCGCCGTCGTCTACCTTCTCATCAATCTCTGATTGAGCACGGGGCCACGGCATAGCCGTCGCCCCGTCATGGCCCTGCACCCCTTTTTCCTGCCGCGGCGCGTTCGCGGCATTCACTTCGCACGCCTTCATCGCCATGGAGCTCACCAAGAATTTTGTCAAAGCCAAGCGCCCCTGCGCCGATGGCTACCGCTGGTTCGTCCGCAACCGCCAGGGCGGCAGCGACTACCAGCACCTGCTCGACGCCCTCGTCGATGACGGCCGCGTTGACGACGCCTGCTGGCTGCTCGCACAGTTCGGCCCCACCGATGCCGTACTCGCCGTGGACAGCGTCGAGGCCGATGCCGTGGTCTTTGCCGGCTCGCTGGTGGTGCGCGGCTGCATCGACGTCGGGACCACGCTGCGCGCCGGCGGCAGCATCCAGGCCGGCGGCGGCATACGCGCGGGCCGGGCCATCGTGGCCGGTGACAGCCTTGCGGCGGCCGGCGGCATCCACAGCGGCGGCGTGCTCGAAGCGGGCGGCGATATCAAGGCCGCATGGGGCATCGACGTGCAGGACACGATCACCGGCGGCGGCAACCTCAAGGCCGGCTGGGATGTGCTGTGCGGCGGCAAGATCGCGCTCGGCGGCAGCGCCGTGGCCGGGCAGGACCTGATCGGGCAAGCAGCCATTCACTGCGGCAAGAGCATCCGCGCCGGCGGTGTCATCGATGCGCGCCACACCGTGCGCGCCGGCCACGGCATCGAGTGCGGCGCTTCCATCCGCTGCGGCATGCATCTGGAGGCCGGCTGGGGCATCAAGGCGCTCGAGGCCATCGTTGCCGAATGCGCCATCAAGGCGGGCGAAGGCTTGCAGGCGGGCGACGAGATCCGCGCGGGCATTGGCTATGGCGTGTACGCCGGCCTGGATGTCAGGGTCGATGCATGGCCGGCGAGCGCGAAGGTGCTGGCGGCGCGCAAGCCCGAAGGCCTGGTGAGCGGATGGTGGGAGGAACCTGCCATGTGCTGAGATGCCACCGCCTGGCTTGTCCTTGTTCCTTCACGTTCTCATTGTTCACATCGTTCACTTGGGAGATAAGCAATGTTCTACAAAGTCTTGCTGGTCCTGGCCTTCTTCATGGTCGTGGTGTTTGCCCTGGCACGGGGCTTCCAGCACATGCCGGCCTGACCGCCGCGCCTCCGGGAGAACGACATGTCCATCATGGCGCCGGCCACGGCGCTTCCGTGGCTTGCGCGCAGGCTCGAGCTGCGCATCGATGTCAGCCACCGCCCCGCCGAGCTCGACCAGGAGTTCGATTCCATCTACGGCCGCCTGCACCGGCCGGGCGATCGTCTGCACGGCATCCCGGCAATCGCCACCGACTCGCCGGAGCTGGTGATCCGCTACCGCGAGGCGGATGGCGAGTACTACGTCTACGTGGAGGATGTGGCGCGCAAGCGCCTGGCGGGCTACACGGTCTTCAACCGCCTGATCGAGGTGGGGCGGCGCGCCGACCAATACCTGCGCGCGCCGCACTCCAAGTACGAGACGGCCTATCAGCGCCGCGGGCTGGCCACCGCAATCTACCGCTGGGGGCTGGACGCCGGCCTGTGCCTGATGACGGGCGCGCGGCAGTCCGCCGGCGCCAATGCCTTGTGGCACTCGCTGGCCAAGCACCATGTGCTGGGCTATGTCGACCTGCGCTACAAGACGCTGACTTATCTCGGGCAGGAAGTCAGCCGCGAAGTGCATGACGACCTGCACACGCGCATGATCCTACTGGGCAAGGGATGGAGCATCGAGCGGCTGGCGGCCGTCACCGGCATGCTGTAAAGCCGCGCTGGCGCCGCTTGCCGGGTTCATGAAGACCGGAATCGCCCGGGCTAATTGTTTCGCGCCGAAACAACTAGCCCGGGCGAATCGCTGATTTTTACGAAGTCGCATCTCAAGTTACAGATATGTTGCAACTTAGGCACTTCTCGCCTCTCCAGATTTTCCGGGATGCGTCGTAATCTTCAAACGTGCCAACCGGCGCTGCAACCCAATAGGAAATCATGTCCGAACGCCTCATCATGCTTGACGTCCCCGGTGTCCTCTACTCGAGCCGCTCCGAGGCTCGGCTGGGCGGAATCCCCGATACCGGCACCTTGCGCGACGTCCGCTTCTTCGATCCCGTCGCGCTCGGATTCGTGCGGCGCCTGTTCGGCCTGGCCGGTGCGCGCGTGGTGGTATCCGAGGMATGGCGCCGCGGCGTTCCCGCCGCCATCCTGCAGCAGCTCGACCTGCAGGTGGAAGGCATGACCCCCGATGTACCCGGCGGCCACGCAGCCCGCATCGCGGCCTATTTTGCGCACCGCCCCGCACCGCAGGCCTTTGCCATCCTGACCTGCGACACGGCATCGATGACAGACCCGCAATACGCGCATCTGCTGCCGCACGTGGTCAGCGTGAATCCGGCCGAGGGCCTGACGCCCGCCAACTTCAAGCAAGCGCTGGATATGCTTGGCGTGGCGTGCCCGTCCACCCTGTGCCTCGACACGCAGCCCGACGCGCGCGTGGAAGCCCGGCTGGAGCGGCTGCGCCGCCTGGCCAAGGAAGCGCCCGCGCGCTTCGAGATGGGCACCGTTGCCGCGCCCCTGCTGCAAGCCGTGCCAACGCTCGCGCTGCCGGCGCGGCGCACGGAAAAGCGGCTCGCACACGCCTGATACGCTGCGTGCCGATGCAAGCCGGCCCCGGCCGCGGCGCGCCTCTTCGGCGTGTAGCGGCCGGGGCCGGCTTGGCTTTCAGGCTACCGGGCTATCCGCCTTCTGGCTGAACACCAGCACCAGCCCAAGCACGATCGCCGCCATGCCTGCCAGGCTCAGCGCGGCAAGGCGATTGCCCAGGAACAGGTAATCCATCAGCGCGGTCACGGCCGGCACTAGGTAGAACAGGCTGGTGACGTTGACCAGGTTGCCCGCGTGGATCAGCCGGTAGAGCAGCAGCGTGGCGCCCACCGAAATCACCAGCGCGAGCCATCCGAGCGACAGCGCGAAGCCCGCCGAGGGCACCACCACCATCGGCTGGAACGGCACGAACAGCAAGCACAGCGCCAAGCCCGCGCCGTATTGCAACGGCATCACGTCGAGCGGTGCTTGCCGGATGCGTTTTTGCAGGATGGCGCCGATCGTCATGCACGCCAGCGCGCAGAGCGCAAAGCCCATGCCCAGCGGCGAGATCCGCGCCATCGCTATGCCCTGGAAGACCACCAGCACCAGCCCGCCCAACGCCACCGCCAGGCCTGCCAGCCGGCGCGCGGAAAAGCGCCGCTCCACCAGCAGCAAGGTCAGGATCGGCTGCACGCCCAGCAGCGTGGCCAGCACGCCCGGCGTCATGCCGCGCGCCAGCGCCAGCAGGTAGAAGATCGAATACGCGCCGGTCAGCAGCAGCCCGGAGCAGACCACCTGCAAGCGCGTGCCGGGCTGCGGCAACCAGCGCCGCCGCCAGGCCGCGAGCACCAGCAGCACGGCCAGCGCCAGCGCAAAGCGCGCGGCCAGCAAGGCAAAGGCAGAAGCATATTCAAGCCCGAGGCGCGCAAAGATGGCGCCGCTGCTCCATAGCAGCACGAAGAGCGTGGTCGAGCCATGCGCGCTCAGTGCGTTTTTGTTCAAATCCATGGGTTTCACCTGTCACGGTAATCCGTAAGACTCCGGCGCGCCCCGGCACACTGACGCCGCGCGGACGCGAAGGCGCCCTGGCATCAGGCGGGAACCAGCCGAAGAAGGAAGAAGCCGAAAAAAGACGGGCTGACGATCAGCCCAGCACGGCTGGGGGCGGCGGCGCAAGGCCGGCCCGCGTGCGCGGCGCAGAAGTGACAGGCGGTGCGAGCGGTACGAAGGCGGCGCACGGCCGCGCCGCGCCCGGGCGGGTCGCGATGGCGGCAAAGGCATTGTGCGCAGCGTGATGCATGGGAGTCCGTAAGTAGGCTGGGGCGGAGAAACAAGCAAGCATCCGGGCCCCGCAGGACTGCGTAACGTTACACCACGTCAATTCGCATGGCAATGCTGTCCGGTCTGCGGTGGGTTGGCTGGCCTAGGTGACCGGCTCGCGATCCACCGCTAGCCGGCTGGCAACGGCAAACAGCCACATCGCCAGCAAGGCCAGCCCCCACAGCACCAGCACCCGGCCCGCCGCCAGTTGCTCATCGACCAGGTAGGTGCTGCACAGTTGCGACTCCGCCTCCTGGTACAGCAATCCGGCGCTCAGCATCATCCAGGCACCGTTGATGACAAAGAACCCCTGCACCACAGGGCCGGCAGCCTGCCACGAGGCGCGCGCCAGCAGCCCCGCCAGCACCATGCTCGCCACCTTGGCCATGCCCATTGCGCCCGCCAGCGTGGCTGCGTCCAGTGCCACTGGTAGCATCCAGTAGCTGACGATGCACCACGCCGCCAGCAGGCCTGGCAGCCCCGCCGCGTTCCATGGCGCCACCCAGGCCGCCAGCCGCGGCCCGGCACAGCGCGCCGCCCACCAGCCGGCAAGTGCCAGCAGCGGCAGTTCCAGCCCCATATGCCTGGCCATGGTCGCCTCCAGCCATGGGCGCAAGAGCGCGGCCACGGCCAGCATCAGGCCGGGCAGGCAAGCTTGCCAGGCGGGTGCAAGCCGCGCCTTCACAGCCGGCTGCGCAGCACGTCGGCCAGCGCCAGGTCCGGCCGCTCCACGTCATAGGCAGCAGCCAGCCGGCCTTGCGCGTCGACCAGGAACAGCGCGGCATTGTGCGAATAGCCGCCCAGCCCATCGGGCAGCACGACGATGCCGAAGGCGTCGAGCAGGCCGCGCAAGCGCGCAGGATCGGCCACGGTGGCGAAGGTCCAGATGGCAGGATCGGCGCGCAGCGTGCGCGCATAGGCCAGCAGCGCAGCAGGCGTATCGCGTGCCGGGTCGAAGGAGAGCGTCAGCAGGCGCACGCGGTCCTGCAGGCCGCGCTCGCGCAATTGCTGCTGCAGCCAGGCCTGCCCCGATGCGCTGGTGCGGCAGATTGCCAGGCATCGGGTATAGACGAAGGTCACCAGCGTGACGGGCCTGCCGCGCTTGCCGCTGCCCTCGCCCTGCGGCATGGGGCCGCCAAAATCGTGCCGCCGGCCCGTCTGGTCGAACAAGGCCAGCGCCGGCAGCTCGCGCGGGGCGCGCGCCAGGTCCAGGCGCCGGGCGCCATCGGCGCTAAGCGTGCGCAAGCCGCGCGTCGTGGCGAACACCGCCGCACCGGCCAACACCAGCACGAGCGCAACCATCGCCAGCGTCTTGCTCCACGCACGCGTCATGGCTTGGGGGCACCTCCCGTGGTCATGAATGCCTGCAGCGCTTCGCCGCCGTGCCAGGGCGCCTTTTGCGCGACGGAAGCCGCGCGCGCCGCCGCGATCTGCGCGGCCTCGACCGGCGCGGCGCCATTACCCCACTGGCTGCGGATATGCGTGGCCAGCGCCGCGATCTCCTGGTCGGAGAACTGCTCGCCGAAGGCCGGCATGGCGCCGTTGTAGGTGGTACCGAGCACGTCCAGCGGGCCAGTCATGCCGTGCAGCAGGATCTGCGCGAGGCGGTCCGGATCGTCGTTGACCCAGGGGGAGCCTGCCAGCGGCGGGAACACACCGGGAATGCCTTGCCCGTTGGCCTGGTGGCAAGCCTGGCAGTTGGCGGCGAACAATAGCTTGCCGTCGGCTACGCGGCCCTGCCCGGCCGGCGCCGCCAGCGCGGCCAGGTCGCGCCGGTCGCCCAGCGCGGCGCTGCCGTCGGCGCGCTCGATCAGGATGTAGCTGATGGCCCAGACCAGCAGGCCGCATACCAGTGCCAGCACGATCTTGGGCACCGGGTTGTGCTGCTCAACGGGATCGGCGTTCTCTGTCTTATGGGCTTGCGAGGGCTTCATCGTAGCTGGCTTGCGCGCCGGGCGCGCGTGGCGCCGGCGGGCTGGAGGTGGATTGAGAAGAAGCGATCGCACCGAACGGGTTGGACGGCGCGGTCGAAACGGATGCCAGCGAGGCAGGCTCCGGCGGCTGGCCGGTTGCGCCCGCGGCTGCGGCCTGCTCCACCACCGGGTAGGTGTGGCGCAGGCCAATCAGGTAGGCGACCAGGTCCAGCGCCTGGGGCGTGGCCACCACCACCTTGCCCGGCGGCACCGTGCCGCCGGGCAGCGCGACCACCTTGTCGCTCTTGCCGACGGCGCCTTCCGGCTTGAGCTCGAACAGGAACGGGTAGCCCGGCATGATGCTGTCCGCCACGTAGGCGCGCGGCTGGTAGAGATGGCCCAGGTGCCAGTCGGCGCTCGGCTGGCGCACGCCGATATTGAACAGGTCCGGGCCGGTGCGCATGGTGCCGAGCAAAGGCGGGCTGTCATAGTGGTAGTCCGCCGCCACGGACGGGCGGCCCCAGCCGCGCGCGCCGTCGGCGCGGCCCGCGCCGGTGGAGCTGGGCTGCTGCGTATGGCAGGCGATGCAGCCGTTGGCGAGATACACCTCGCGCCCGCGCAGCTGCTCGCTGGTGTAGGGCGCCAGCGCCGCCGGCGCGGGCACATCCTTGAGCTGCAGGAAGGGCACCACGATCATGGCCGAGGTGGCGAGCGAGAGCGTGACCATGGCCCCGCCCACAAGTTTGAGTTCGTTTTCCATGTTCAGGCAGCCGCTTGGGAAACCATGCGATCGGTCTGCGCCAGCGCCGAAGGACGCAAGACCATCAAGGCAAAGTGAAAGGCAAAGACCAGATGGCCGAGCGTCATCAGCGCGCCGCCCAGCGAACGCCCCTGCAGCCAGGGCAGCGTGACCGTCACCGATTCCATGAAGGGACGCGCCGGGTCCAGCAGCGCCAGGCCCTGCAGCACGCCGCCAATGCTCAGCGTGATGAGGTAGGTGGAAAAGCCCGCCACCACCAGCCAGAAATGCAGCGAGATCAGCGCGGGCCGGGGCCACGGCGCGTCGACGATGCGCGGCAGCGCGAAGTAGATGCCGCCGAAGATCACCATCGACACGAAGCCGTACATGCCCAGGTGCGCGTGCGCCACCGTGAAGTGCGTGAAGTGCGTCACCGCGTTGAGCGAGCGCAGCGCCTCGAACGAGCCCTGCACCGACGCCAGCGTGTACATGATGGCGCCGAACACGATGAAGCGCAGCGTGGCCGAGTGGCGCAGCGCGCCAAAGTTGCCCTTGAGCGTCAGGTGCTGGTTCACCGAGAACGCGGTCACCGGGATGATCATCATCACGCTCTGCACGATSGAMAGCGTGATCAGCCACGGSGGAATCGGGCCGCCGATCAGGTGGTGCGCGCCGACCTGGCCGTAGAAGAACGCCAGCGTCCAGAAGCCCAGCARCGACAGGTTATACGAGCGCACCGGCCGCCCGATCACCTTGGGCAGGAAGTAATAGACCGAGGCGAGCGACAGCGGCGTATAGAACAGGCCCAGCACGTTGTGCCCGAACCACCAGTTCATGGTGGCCTGCTCCACGCCGAAATGCACGCCCGGGATCTTGGCCACCACGTACAGCACCGGGAACCAGAACAGCGCCGCGCCGATGTACCAGACCGACACGTACAGATGATGCACACGGCGCTTTTGCAGCATGAATGCCAGCGGCAGGCCGATCATCATCCCGCCCAGCGCGAACAGCAGGCCCACTTGCCAGGGGATCTCCAGCCACTCCAGTCCGGCGTTGATGCCCACAGCAATGCTGCCGAGCCCCGCCACCAGCCCCGCATTCCAGACCAGCGCGCCGATCATGGCAAAGCGCCCGCCCAGCAGCGGCGTGCGCAGCAGGCGGGGCAGCATCCACAGCGTCAGCCCGAGCAGCCCCATCGGCGCCCAGCCATAGGCGACCGCGTTCAGGTGCAGCGTGCGCAAGCGGCCAAAGGAAAGCCACGCCTGCCCGGTCAGCAGGTCGGGCATATGCAGCTTGAGCGAGCTAAGCAGGCCGGCGGCGGACGCCACCACCAGCTCCGCCTCGAGATCGGCGCGTGCGGCGGCGGTGGCAGGCGCCTCCCGGCTGGACGCCGCGCCCACCCAGAGTGCYTGGCGCTGCGCCGCGTCGCTCGACGGCTCCTCCGGCTGGCCGACCTCGCCGGGCGCAAAGATGGTGCGCGCACCAGCGGCTTCGAGATCGAACAAGCCCTTGCGCAACGACCAGATGAAAGCAAACAGGCCACCGACCGACAGCAGGAAGGTAGCTAACAACAGACTCGTGGGATCCATGGATTTCCTTGCACTTCCCATGACGGCGCCGTGGCGGCCGTGGCTTGCGGACAGCGTTGAATGCTAAGGAGACAAGGCCGGCCCGAACAGGATCAGATCGGATCGATACAACCGGATCAGAKGGAATCAGGCGTGACATGTTGCCGCAGCAAATCTGCCGCATTGGAATATCCCCATGCGCTGTGTCGTGCATCGCGCCGATACGATACAGTTGCCGGAAATCAGACATAGGCCAAACAGTGGATCTCCAATGCCGCCCAGCAAGCCAGACACCCCCCCGCTAAAAGACGGGGAAGCCACGCCCGGCACGCTCTACGAAACGCTGGCCGACGATATCGCGCACTCGATCCAGGCCGGCACGCTGCGGCCCGGCGACCGCCTGCCCTCCGTGCGCCAGGCCAGCGCCAGCCGCGCGCTCAGCCCCTCCACGGTGTTCCAGGCTTACTACCTGCTGGAAGCGCGCGGGCTGATCATCGCGCGCCAGCGCTCCGGGTACTTCGTGGCCAGCACCAGCCGCGTGCTGCCACCCGAGCCCGAGGCCGCGTCGCAGCCGGCGGACGAATCCACCACGCTGAATGTCAGCGAACTGGTCTTCGACGTGCTGGCGTCGGCCAAGCAGCGGGAGCTGGTGCCACTCGGCTCCGCGTTTCCCAGTCCGCTGCTGTTTCCGCTGCCGCGCCTCGCCAAGTCCATGGCGGCAGTGGTCCAGCAGCTGGACCCATGGAGCTCGGTGGACGACATGACGCCGGGCAACGCCGGCCTGCGCCGCCAGATCGCCCTGCGCTACCTGATCGACGGGCTTACCGTGCACACGGACGAGATCGTCATCACCAACGGCGCGCTGGAGGCGCTGAACCTGTGCCTGGCGGCCGTCACGCGCCCGGGCGACGCGGTCATCATCGAGTCGCCCACCTTCTACGGCGCGCTGCAGGCGCTGGAGCGCCACGGCCTGCGCGCCATCGAGGTGCCCACGCATCCGCGCGAAGGCATCGAGCTCGACGCCCTCGCCCGCGCGCTGGAACGCCACCGCCCGAGCGCGTGCTGGCTGATGACCAATTTCCAGAACCCGCTGGGCAGCCTGATGCCCGACGACAAGAAGCGCGAACTGGTGCAGTTGCTGGCGCGCTTCGAAGTGCCGCTGATCGAGGACGACGTCTACGGCGAGCTGTACTTCGGCAACAAGCGCCCCACCCCGGCCAAGGCGTTCGACACGCAGGGGCTGGTGATGCACTGCGGATCGTTCTCCAAATGCCTGGCGCCGGGCTATCGGATCGGCTGGGCCGCGCCCGGACGCTTTGCGCGCGAAGTGGCGCGCGCAAAGCTCACCAGCACGCTGACAGTGGCGGCGCCAACACAAGCCGCTATCCTTAACTACCTGGAGAAGGGCGGCTACGACCGGCACCTGCGGCAGTTGCGCCAGGCGCTGATGCAGCGGCAGGACGCCTTCGCGCAGGCCATCGCGCGGCACTTCCCGCCGGGCACGCGGGCCACGCGGCCGGCTGGCGGGTACTTCCTGTGGATCGAGATGCCGGCTGGCACCGACAGCCTTGCGCTGCACCGCTATGCGCTCTCGCACGGCATCAGCATCGCGCCCGGCCCGATTTTTTCCGCGCATGGCGGCTTCCGGCATTGCTTGCGCATCAACTGCGGCCACGACTTCGACGACCGGACCGACGCCGCGCTCGCCACGCTGGGCCGGCTGGCCAGGCTGACAATGCAGTAAAGGCCGCGCCGCACCTGCCTTACAATGCGCGGCCCAATGGAGAACACAAAATGGAATCCCGCCTGACCGAACTAGAAATCAAGGTCGCCTTCCAGGACGACCTGCTCGACACGCTCAATCTCGCCGTGGCGCGCCAGCAGCGGCAGATCGACCTGCTGCAGGAACAACTCCAGGCGCTTTACCAGCAGATGCGCTCCAGCGGCACGGGCGGCGCCGACAACGGCCCCCAACACGAACTCCCGCCGCATTACTGATCGTGCGCATGGCCCGCGGCAAGACTGGACAATTGGACGACAATCGGACAATTGAACAAAGCCGGCGCAGGCGCGGTCAGAAGGGATAACGCGCAAGACGCCAACCTGGAGGCACCGCAGCATGCCGACGACGCAACACCGCACCCGGCCCCGCAAATCCCTGACAACGCGCAAAGCCGCCGCCGCCGGCGCGCTTGCCATGCTGGTCGCCGCCAGCGCCTGGGCCGGCTATAACGTCTGGACCGGCGACTACACATTTTCCCGCCAGGAACTGCAGGACGCCGTCGACAAGCGTTTCCCGGCACGGTTGCGCTACGCCCAGGTGCTCGACGTCCAGCTGACGCATCCGCGCCTGCTGCTCGACGAAGCCAACAACCGCGTGACCACCCAGATGGATGCACAGGTCAGCAACACCTTGCTGCCCGCGCCACCGATCAACGGCACGCTTTCACTGAGCAGCGGGCTCAGGTACGACCCGGCCAGACGCGCCGTGCTGCTCGACAATCCTTCCGTCGAACGTGTCCAGGTCGCCGGCATGCCGGCGCAATATGGCGAGCAACTGAACGCCATCGGCGCCGTCGTGGCGCAGCAACTGCTGCGCGATTACCCGCTCTACACGTTCAAGCCGGAAGAATTGCACGTTGCCGGCAAAGACGTCGAGCCGGGCGCCATTACCGTGCTGGCCGACGGCATCAAAGTCCAGGTCAATACGCGTTAAGCGCAATACGTCCCCCCTATTCGCATCCAATGGCGATGCCGTCGCCGTGCGAAACATGTTGTATCCGCGCACGCATTCATACCAGAAATTCGCGCAGTTAATTCACGCCGCGCGAGCAATGTCGCGCGACCGGTTATACTCCGCGCTCCACAACTAACGGGTAAATACAAATGGCCGTAGCAAAGAAAGTCGCAACCAGCGCAGCAGCAAAGACCAAGC
Organism: Cupriavidus sp. 01L46; assembly: GCF_056399905.1. Lineage (NCBI taxonomy): Bacteria > Pseudomonadati > Pseudomonadota > Betaproteobacteria > Burkholderiales > Burkholderiaceae > Cupriavidus > Cupriavidus sp. 01L46. The sequence continues at coordinate 11,105 of NZ_JBFTSF010000065.1, read as the reverse complement.
CGGCAGCCGCCAAGAAGGCAGCAGTTCCCGCGAAGAAGGCCAGCGTGCTGGCTCGCGAACTGGCCGCTGCAAAGAAGGGCCTGCTGAAGCTGCGCGCTGATGCAAAGAAGGCGATCGAAACTGCTAAGCGCGAAATCAAGGTCGCAGCTGAAGCCGCCAAGAAGGCCGTGCTGGCTGAAAAGCAAGCCGCCAAGGAAAAGCTGGCTGCTCAAAAGGCCAAGGCCAAGCCGGCTGCGAAGAAGCCGGTGGTGAAGGCCGCCGTGGCAAAGAAGGCTGCAAAGCCGGCCGCCGCCAAGAAGGCAGCAGCGCCCAAGGCAGCACCGAAGGCCGCCGCCCCGAAGGCAGCAGCTCCGAAGGCAGCAGCACCGAAGAAGGCAGTCGTGAAGGCAGCCCGCAAGCCGGCAGCGCCGAAGAAGGCCGTGGCCGTCAAGGTCGAGGCAGAAGCGCCTGTCGCCGCGAAGTAAATCGCGCAAGGGCCAGCGCGGCAGGTGGCCCGGACATGCGCGCGGTAATCCGCGCCGTGCTCCGGTCCCCGCCGCGCACCACTTTTGTGCGAACTGGCTGGCGCCCTGCAGGGCCAGCCGGACATCTCCAGACAATATCCCCGCTTATTCAAGCCGCCCTGGCCGATCGGCATTTCCCGATTAGCGCCGCCTGGCTTCGCCTGTCATTTCCCGCATTTTCCGCATTTCCCACATGGCACGCATTGCCCGCCAGGACGATCGCCGCGTCTTAAGCCAACGCTAAGGTGGCATGCGCAAAGACAATTCAGCGAAGACTTAACCCCTCTCCGCGCCAGTCCTCAATCCCGTTTTGTCGAATTTCGGCCACGCATTGCACGCGGCGCAATCCGCCTGCATTTGGCGATGAAGTTCCTATTTTCGGAATACCAGGCTGAAATTATTGGCCGGCATCGGGATTGGCTCGTCCATGCGAAAGCCCTCGGCCTGGCCCAGCGCCGCCACGTCTTCCATATTGCGCACGCCCCATTCGGCGTTCGCGCTGCGCAACTGCGCATCAAAGGCGGCATTGCTCGGCGCGGTATGTTCGCCGTTGCGCCGATACGGGCCATACAGGTAAAGCACGCCGCCGGCTGGCAGCAAACGCCCGGCCCCGGCGAACAGCGCCTCGGCCGCAGACCACGGCGCGATGTGGATCATGTTGATGCAGACCACCGCCTGCGCCGCCTCGATGCCCCAGGGCTGCTGGCGCACGTCCAGCACCAGCGGCGCGAGCACATTGGCCAGCCCGGCATGCTCGGCCCAGCCCGCGATCGACTCGCGCGCTGCGGCGTCGGGGTCGCTCGGCTGCCAGGTCAGCCCCGCCAGCGCGGCCGAAAAATAGGCGGCATGCTGGCCGGTGCCACTGGCGATTTCCAGCACCAGGCCGCTCTGCGGCAAGACCCGCCGCAGCACGGCCAGGATGGCGTCGCGGTTGCGGTCGGTGGCCGGCGCCATGCGGCGCGCGTCGTGTTGGCCGGCTTGGTTCGGCATCTTGTTGCTCCTGTTGGGGGTATGGGTCTGGGCCACGGGGCGCGTTGGCGCGCGGCAGCCGCGCTTTACCGCAAGCGTAGCAGGCATGACCGGTCCCGGGTCTATGTTGCCTCAGCGGGTCCACGCGCCGGTGGCCCGAAACGCTCCCGGTATTCGCCCGGGGTGACGCCGATGCGCTTGAGAAAGGCGCGATGCAAAGCGTCCACGCTGCCAAAGCCTGCGCGCTCGGCGATTCGCTCCAGCCGCCAATCCGAGCCTTCCAGCAGGACTTTGGCACGCTCCACACGCGCGCCCTCGACAAAGCGGGCAGGCGGCTCGCCGGTCTCCCTGGCGAACGCACGCGCGAAAGTGCGCTCGCTCATGCCCGCGCGAGCGGCGAGCACCGGCCCTCTCAGGTCGCCCCTTGGGTCGTCGATAATGGCCGCCAGCAATGCGCGCAACCTGGGCGTGGCACTGGACTGCAGGCGCAGGCCGGTACTGAACTGCGACTGCCCGCCGGGGCGCCGCAGGAACAGCACCAGTTCGCGCGCTACCGCCAGCGCCACCTCAGGACCGCAATCGGCCTCTACCAGCGAGAGGCACAGGTCGATGCCGGCGGTAACGCCGGCCGATGTATAGAAAGGTGGATCGGCGACGAAGATTGCGTCCGGCTCCACCTGAATCGCTGGGCGCAATGTCTTGAGCAAGCCACAGGCGTTCCAGTGCGTGGTGGCACGGCGCCCGTCGAGAAAGCCGGCCGCGGCCAGAACAAACGCGCCCGTGCAAACGCTGGCGATGCGACGCGTACGCCGGGCGCGCGCCTGCAACCAGGCTAGCAGGTCCGGGTCGGTGGCGGCGCGGCGCAGGCTCTCCTCGCTGCCGCCAGCGACCACCAGCGTGTCGATGCGCTGCGGCAGGTCGGCAAGCGCAAGCGCGCCGGCCAGGCGCAGGCCGGCATGTGTCCCAAGCTCGCCACCGGCTTGCGTGGCGAGCCTGACCTCATAGGGCTTGCGGCGGCCCGCGGGGCTATGCAAGTTCGCCACCGCGAAGACCTCCATCGGCCCCACGACGTCGAGCGACTGCACGCCCTCGAAGCCGAGCACTACCACCTTTCGTGTTGTTCGCTGTAGATAAGCCATGGCAAAGAATGCGGTAATTCTGTCCTTTTTGCCAGCCCCGGCGGAGGGTAAATTCGATCTATGTGCATCTGGTACGAAACGCACCAACCGAGGACACCATGCAGTACGCCATCATGACCCGCCTTGCCGCGCTTGCGCTGTGCACTTGCACGCTGTGCGGCTGCCTCAAGCCCGCCGCGCAGATCCCCGCTTCGACCGAACCCGCAGAACGACGCCATGCTGCGTCCGCGGCGTCGTCCGGTAATCCGGCGACGCTCGCGCTGCCCGCGCCCAGGGCCGGGCGGACGCGACCGCTGGTCGCCGTACTGGCCGACAATGCCGGCACCGAGGTCACCGATTTCGTGATTCCGCTTGGCGTACTGCGGGAGGCAAGCGTGGCCGACGTGCATGCAGTATCGACCGGCCCCGGCACCGTCACCTTGATGCCGGCCCTGCGCGTGCGGGCCGACCTGACAATGGCGGCCTTCGACGCCGCCTTTCCCGAAGGCGCCGATATCGTGATCGTGCCGGCGATGCATCATGAGGACACGCCGGCCACGCTAGCGTGGCTGCGCGCGCAGGCAGCACGGGGAGCGACCGTCGTGGCGGTCTGCGAAGGCGCGCGCGTGGTCGCGAGCGCCGGACTGCTCGATGGCCGCTCGGCCACGACACATTGGTATGCGATGCGCCGTGTCGGCGCAAAATTTCCAACCACCCGCTGGGTGGGCGACAGGCGCTATCTGGCCGATGGCAACGTTGTCACATCGAGCGGCGTGACTGCCTCGGTGCCGCTGTCGCTGGCATTGGTCGAGGCGATTGCCGGCCAACAAGTGGCGGCGGCAACCGCAGCGCGCCTCGGCGTAACGGAGTGGAGCCCACGCCACGATTCGGCCCCCTTCAAGCTAGGCGCCGCGAGCATCGGCATCGCGCTCTCGAACCGGCTCGCCTGGTGGCGCCACGAGGCCATCGGTATCGCCGTGGCACCGGGTTTCGACGAGATCGCGCTGGCGCTGCAGGCGGATGCCTGGTCACGGACCTATCGCTCCGAGGCGCTGACACTTGGCACGGGTGCAACGCTGCGCTCGCGCCACGGACTCTGGCTTGAGGCTGACGCCATCACCGCTCGCGCGGACGACGAGCCCGCAGCCAGCCGCCATGACTTGCCGCCATACGCTGGCTTGCCTGCGGCGGCGCTGGATGCCGCCTTGGCCGGAATCCAGGACCGCTACGGCCACGCCACCGCGGATTTCGTCGCCCTGCAACTGGAGTATCCCCGCCCGCGCTAGCCATTTCCCGGGGCGGGTGTGTCAAAAAAAAAGCCCCCGGTGACAAAGTCATCGGGGGCCCAACAAAGCGCCGGGGTAACAGCTGTCCCGCGCTTACGCCTTACTGGTCTTGATGCTCGTGGTATCGGCCGTCAGGTAGCCGACGGCGGCGCCAAAGCGGTCCTTGTAGTTGGCGCGCACCAGCGGATCCAGCGTKGCCTGGACCTTGGCGTGCAGGCCGCTCCAGTCGCCGGCGTGCTGGAAGTTGTTCATGATGTAGGTCCAGCCGTTGATCTCGTCCACCGCATGCAGGCCGGTGGATTCCGCGCCGGCCGGGGTCGAGAGCACGCGCGACAGCGTCTTGGTGTCTACGTTGTAGGCCCACAGGAAGTTGTTGACGTGCTGGCCGCTGTCCTCGCCGATGAACAAGGTGCGCAACTTTTCCGAGAACTTGAGGTTGTCCGGGTTGGCGATCTGGTCCGGATCGGCGGTGTTGCCGAGTGCGTCCGCACCGATGTCCTTGCCCACGATCAGCGCCTTGGTGTGCACCGGCACCCATTCGCTATTGATGGCGGCGCCGCCCATATCCTTCTGGCCGCCGGCAAGGTTGTGCTGCATCACGCCGCCAGCGTTGAGCGCCGTGGGGATCGCGATGTTGCTCTGTGCGTTCCAGCCCTTGGCGTTGTTGACGACCATCGAGTCGATCATGTTCTGCAGCGCGGAGTAGGCCACCTTGTCCTTGATATTGACGGTGGTGCCTTCCATCTTGGTAAAGCCCATGCTGCCGCCCTTGAGGTAGGCGTAGCGATGGGTTTCCAGGAAGGCCGCGGCCTTCTCCTTGCCCGGGTTGACCTTGATCCAATTGGCGGTGCCGCCAACGAAGATCTTGGTGAAGGTGGGGTCCGCGGGGTCAGCCGTGCGCACGTCCATGATGTCGGTGGGCAGGTTGGACTTGGCCATGGCCTCGACTTCGGCGCTGGTGGCGTGCCCCAGGTTGACCCACGTCAGGTCGGCGCCGGGGGCGGCCGGATCGATGGAGAAGCCCGCACCCACCTTCGCCACGTACAGCGTGCCGGCGGACAGGTCCTTTTCCTTGTCGGCCACAAACATGAACAGACCGCTGTTGGTGGCGTCGTCGCCCATCAGCACCGTGCGGTTGTCCGGCATCACATGCACCAGTTCGTGCGAGATGCGGCCCATGCAAAAGTGCTTCTTGATGCTGGCGGTGCCGTCGGCATTGACCGTGACTTCAGGCATGTGGCCATAGAAGTACGGGTTGGCCACGACGCTGGCAGTGCCGAGCAGGTTCTTGCTGAACGCCAGGAACTGCGCGTTGGTGGCGGCCGTGAACGCGTCCGGCTCGTACTCCTCGCTCGACAGGTGGGTGTTCCACGGCGACAGGCTGGCGCCGCAGGTAATCCACAGGCCATTGACCGACGAAGTATCGACGTTGTGGTACTTGACCAGGGTCAGCTTGCCGGTGGCCGGGTCCTGGTCCAGCGTCAGCACGCCGATCGGGGACGGCAGGCGGCCGTAGGCGCTGGCGCCAGCCTGGTCGCGCGTGGTGTATTCGAACTGGACCACGGCGAAGACCGTGTTGCCCTTCACGCCGGCCACCTTGGCGCCGTCGATCTTGAGCAGCGAGGTGCCGTCGGGCGAGTCGGAGTAGAACTGGCGTTCCTTGCCGGCCACCGATTTGTCGATGATCGGCTGGTTGTTGATGTCGAAGTAGCCGCCGGCGAGGATGCTGCCGCCCTTGCCATCCGGGACCATGTCGCCGGTGACGAAGAAGGGCTGGTAGGCCAGCTTGTAGGTTTGGCTGCTGCCGTCGCTGAACGATACCTTCAGGCTGGAACCCACCGTGGTGGTAGCCATCGCGGCCGGGTTGGCCAGCGTGGGCGCGGCCATGCCGGTGAATTCGGCGGTGGTAAACGTAGCTCCGGCAGGCGTGACGGGCGCCGGAGCCGTTGCGGCTACTGCGTCGCCATCGCCACCGCAACCGACCAGAAAGGCGGTAGCGCCAAGGCCCAGCGGCAGCATGGGGGCGCCAGCCAGGAATTTAAGCGCCTTGCGGCGGGATGCGTCCGGTTTGTCGAGCATTCTTCTTTCCCGTTTCGTTATGTGAAGGATCAGGCGGCGCGCCATGCGCGCTGCCATGCAGCGCGCTCGTGGGGACAACCGCGCAGCGTTCAGGCCGATACGTATCCTATGAATGATTTGTTACAGCTTGTTTAAACTGACTTAACTTGCAGACATCCAGGAGGCCTCTCGCACAATCCGGGTGGCCGGGGCGGCTGCGGTACACTGGCGCAGGCCCCAATCCGGTGCCCCGATTCCTTTAGCTTTCCGCCCGCCGGCGCCGCGCATCGCGCGCCGTGACGCGGCCTACCCCGTGCCGACCTACACCCTTGCTTCTCCCGTCCAGTCAGACCTGGAAATCCGCAAGAGCCGCTTCATCGGCTTTGCCTTGCCCGTGCCCGACCGCGCCGCGGCCATGGCCGAAGTGGCGCGCCTGCGCGCCGACCACGCCACCGCCACCCATGTCTGCTGGGCGCTGCTCGCGGGGGGGCAGTCGGGCATGTCCGACGACGGCGAGCCATCCGGCACCGCCGGCCGGCCCATGCTGGAAGTGCTGCGCCACCATGAGCTGGAAGGCGTGCTGGCGGCCGTGGTGCGTTATTACGGCGGCGTCAAGCTGGGGGCGGGCGGGCTGGTGCGAGCCTATACGGACGCGATTGCGGTGGCGCTCAAGGATGCGCAGCGCATCGAGCGCATCGCCTATGCGGAGCTGGTTGTGGAGGTGGACTACGCCGACGAAGCCCGCGTGCGCCGCTGGATCGAGCAGGAGAGCCACGAGCTGGCGCATGCCGAACACAGCGTGGCCGCCCGGCTGACCATCCGGCTGCCGGCCAGCCTGCTGGCACCGGCCCGGGCCGCGCTGCGCGACGCCACCCATGGCCGTGCGCGCTTTCCCGGCGCGGACGAGGGGCAAGCGCAACCATGAGCAACGACATCGCCGCAGCCCCAGTGGCCCCGGCAGCCCCGGCTGCGTTTGTCGCACGCCTGGAGCCGCAGGGCAGCACCTTTGCCGCGCTGCCCACGCAGACGCTGCTCGAAGCCGCGTTGCAGGCCGGCCTGACATTCCCGAGTTCCTGCCGCAACGGCACCTGCCGCACCTGCCTGTGCCGGCTGGCCGCCGGGCGGATCGGCTACCGCATCGAGTGGCCGGGCGTGAGCTACGACGAGCGCGACGAGGGGTTCATCCTGCCGTGCGTGGCGTATGCCGAGAGCGATGTGGTGATAGAAGCGCCGCAACCGCTCTAGCCAGGCACAGGCGTCAGGCGGCCACCTTGCGCACCCGCCGTGGCGCGGCGCGCTGGCGCGCCGCCAGGCACTGCATAAAGAACCGCCACGCGATCCGCAATGCATCCGGGCCGGACGGATCGGCAAAGGCCTGGCTGGACGGTCCGCCGCTCCACGCGTGCCCGAGCCCTTCGATGCGCACCAGCCGGATGCAGGGCTCGCCCTCGCTCGACCAGGCAAAGATGCTGTAGGGACGGCGCTGCCCGCGCTGGATCCGGCGCGGCTTGGCCAGCACGGGTGGCTGCGCCAGCAATTGCTGCCAGAGCGCAGCGCTGGCCAGCGCGTTATCGAAGTGCACCACATGATCGGCATCGCCGTGCAGCAGCAGCAAGGGCGGAGGGCGGCGCCCCGCCAGTTGAAACCGCGCCGCGTCCACATCCGGCTGCCCCTTGCCGTGCATCACGCGCGCCGCCTGCGCGGCGTTGGACGCGCTGAGCGGCACCGCCCCGGAATGCGAGCCGACCGCGACAAAGCGGTCCGGGTAGCGCAGCCCCAGTATCACCGCCATGGCCCCGCCCGCCGACAAGCCAAGCGCGAAGACGCGTTCGCGGCGAACCGGATGCTGCTGGCAGACATGCTCGACGATCGACATCAACAGGCTGGCCTCGGCCACCACGCGCGCTGCCGAGCGGAACCAGTTCCAGCAGCGCTGGGCGTTGGCTTGCGACGATTGCTCCGGCATCAGCACCACGCAGCCCGCGCTGCGCGCCAGCGTAGCCGCGCGGGTGCAAGCCGCAAAGCTGGCCGTGTCCTGGCCACAGCCGTGCAGCAACACCAGCAAGGGCGCGGGACGCGATGCGCTCACCCCGGGCGGGATGAACAACCGGTAACGGCGCTGCACGAGCGGACCCAGCCCCCAGCTGCCTTCCTCCCAGCGTCCGCCGCCGCGGCTGACCGGCGTAGGCACYGGCGAGGCAACGCCGGTCAGCACGCGCTGCGCCGCCTTGCTCATCGCCTCCCCCTGCCTGAGCGCCGAGCGGATCGCGGACTTCGCGACCGTGCGCTGCGCACGCCGGACATTGCGGGTGGCGATCTTGCTCAAGGTATTCCAGAGCTTGGTGCCACTGCGATTGCGTCGTGTCATCGGCGATATGCCATTGGCGGCATCTCCAGCGCGGGGGTTGCGGGAATGCGCGGCCTGCGGTGCAGCGCAGCAGCCAGTATGCCGCGCGCGACGACGCGCTGTCAGCCCTATTGCGTGCAAACCAGGCCACGTGGGCGCATTCCTGCAGCACAATGCGGCACGACGCGGCACGCACCTGGCAGCGGCACGCGCAACCCCGGGAGAATGCGCCTTCGCCTCCCTCCCGATCAGAACAACCCGCGCAGCGCCAGCTCGGCCCCGAGCAGCAGCAGCCCGCAAAAAAACAGCTTGCGAAAACGCGCCGCGCTGATGCGATGGCGCAGCCACTGGCCGATGAACATGCCGGCCAGCGCCGGCACCAGCGCCAGCAGCGACGCCCCCAGCACCGGCGTGTGCAACAGCGCGCCATGCATCGCCAGGCTCACCGCGAGCGCGATGGTGGACACCGTGAACGACAAGCCGAGCGCCTGCACCAGCGTCTCGCGGTCCAGGCCCAGCCCCTGGATATACGGCACCGCCGGAATCACGAACACGCCCGTGACCGCCGTGATCGCGCCGGTGACCACACCGACCAGCGGCGCCAGCCAGCCCTCGGCGGCGGTTGGCACCTTGGGGTGGAACGCAGCCAGCCCCAGCACCGCGTACAGCACCAGCGCCACGCCCAGCCATGCGGTGGCATGCACCATCAGGCTGGGCGGCAGCAGCGCGGCGGCCAGCCACGTGCCCGCGCAGATCGCGGCCAGCAAGGGCCACATCCGCCGCGCCAGCTCGCCAAGCCGCGGCCCGGTGTAGAGCTGAACGACGTTGGTCACCATGGAAGGCGCGACCAGCAGCGCCGCAGCCTGCGCCGGCGGCATCGCCAGGCCCAGCAGCCCTACCGCCACGGTAGGCAGCCCAAGCCCCACCACGCCCTTGACCAGGCCGGCAAGCAAGAAGGTAAAGCCGATCAGCGCGGTCTGCGCATTCAGGAAAGCCGATTCCATGGCTTGCTCACCGCGCCGGCGACGCGGGCGCCGCGATGGGTGCGTGCACGGCGCGGCTGTCCGMCGGCGCCTGGTCGCGTTCATTCAAACCATAGTCGCGCAGCACATGCGCCACGCGCAGCCGATAGCCCGCGAACACGCCGCCGCGCCCGGCCGACTGCGCCAGCCGGTGCTCCTCGGTATTGCGCCACGCCATGACCGCGGCCTCGTCGCGGAAGAACGACAGCGACAGCAGCTTGCCCGGATTGGTCAGGCTCTGGAAGCGCTCCACCGAGATAAAGCCGTCGATGGCCTCCAGCGTCGGCCGCAGTTGCGCGGCGATCTGCATGTACGTGTCCTTGCGGCCCTCGGCCGGCTCGACTTCGAAGATGACTGCGATCATGGTGGGGTCCTATTGTCCTATTGTCCTTTTGTCCTACTGTCCGATTGACTTGCTTCACAAAAAATGTGGAATGCGCACGTTGACCGATGGCCGATAGCGGAATGCGCGCGCCAGCGAAGCCGGATCCGCGCCACGCGCCAGCAGCGCGGCCACCACGGCCTGCGCCACCGTGGACGCCAGCGCGTCGCCGGGGCACGCGTGGCGGCCACGCCCGAAGGTCCATGGCGCTGGCGTCGCCGCCTCGCTTTTTTCGAGCGAAGCGGCCGCCAGCACGACCAGCACCGCATCGCCCGCCTTCAGTTGCGCACCGCACAGGCGGACATCGGCGGCCAGGAAGCGCCGGGTGTTCTGCACCGGCGGATCCTCCCGCAGCACGCGTGCGGCCACGCAGTCCAACGCGGGCAGCGCTCGCCCATGGGACGTATCCCGGCCCAGGCACAGGAGCATGTTGCCGACCAGGCCGGCGGTGGCCTCGCACGCCTGGATCAGCAAGCCGATCGCATTGGTGACGACGATCTCCTGCGCCACGCCGGCCGCAAGCGCTTCCTGCACCAATGCGTCCAGCGGCGGCGCGGACGACAGGCTCGTGCGCATCCAGGCCTGGAGCCAGGTGGCGGCCTCGCTCCCGGCGGCAATCTCCGGCGCTGCCGCCAGCGGCGACATGGCCCGCGCGAAGGCCGCCACCTGGCCCGCTACGCCGGGCTTGCCAGCCACCGCCAATCCTAGTGCATCGGCTACCGCCAGCACCGGCAAGGTGAACATCCAGTGGTTCACGGCGGCACCGGGCCGGACGGCGTCGAACGGCAGGTCCTGCGCCAGCGCCAACACCCGCGCCCCCAGGCCGGCAAGCGCCAGGCACGCCATGCGTTTGCGCAGCACGCCCTTGAGCGGCGCATGCCAGTCCCCATCGTTCATGCGGATCAGGCCGCCGAACAGTGCACCGGCCGTGCTGCCCGCCAGCGCTGGCGGCACGGTTTGCGCGGGCGGCCGCACGCGGCACGCGGGATGGGTCAGCACGGCCTGCACCTCGGCGGCGCCGGCGGCAACCCATAGCCCAAGCGCTTCGTCGCGATAGAACGGGCGCTGCGCGGCAAGGGCGCGGTAGTACGGCGCCGGATCGGGGTGCGTCACGGCGCGAAGCGGGTCGGACGGCATTGGCATGGCGGTCGGCAAGGGCATGGGGAGGCGGATCGGGAGCACACAAGCAGTATGCCGTCGCGCCCCGCCCGACGTTTCATGACGATATGAAATGTGGAATGCAGACCCGAGCGGCAAAGGCGGGGGATGCCACGCCCGCCAAGCGTACGGACGTTTGACAATTCACCCCTTCATCGTAAACTGGTTGTCAATTACGAGGACACTCATGCGAATTCAGAAGAGCGAACAATTGACCAGCATCGTCCTGTCGGTGTTTCAGCTGAACGGCCGGCTCCTGGCC
>NZ_JBFTSF010000064.1:0-28846 GCF_056399905.1 Cupriavidus sp. 01L46 | reverse complement strand
GTCCAGGCGCGACAGCACCTTGATCCGGGTGGAGATCTTGTCGCGGATGTCCACCGGCGGCCGTGCCACTTCCTGCAGCACGCCATCCACCCGGAAGCGGATGCGGTAGAAGGTCTCGAACGGCTCGAAGTGAAGATCGGAGGCGCCGCGATGGAAGGCTTCGGTCAACAGCTTGTGCAGGAATCGAACCACGGGCGCGTCGTCGATGTCGGCCGCGGTCTTGTTGCGCAGCGCCCCGGCGGATGCCACCGGGTCGTAGTCGATCATCTTGCGCTCGACATGGCCCGGGCCGATCGACTTGATCGTGCCGCCGCTGTCGTCGGAAGCCGAGCGCACGTATTGCATCAGCTTGTCGTGCTCGACCACGACGGGTTCCACCGGCAGGTTGTATTTCTGCTTGATGGCGTCCAGCCCGGCCTGGTTGCCCGGGTCGGACAACGCCAGCACCAGGCGGTTCTCGCGCCGGCCCAGCGGCAGCAGGCGGTGCGCGTGGAACTCGCGATTGCCCGCCAGTGCCGGCGGCACCTTGTTGAGGTTGTACTGATTCAGATCGACCAGCGGCAGCTGATACTTATCAGCCGCGAAGATCGCCACATCATGTGCAGTCATGGTGCCGCTGGCGATGATCTCGTCGATCAGCTGCGACTTTTTTTCTCGTGCCGACTGTTCAAGCTGGGCGAGCAGGGCCGGCGCGATACGCCGGCTCTGTGCAAGAGCTAGACCAAGTGTCATGGCAAAAAACGATTGGCCGCAAGCGGCCGAGGACCCCGAATCGGGGCAGTTTGCCGCCGGGGTCACTTTTTGTAAAGGCGCACCGGACAGGGTGTTGGCGTTTGCACGACACGGGCGCAACCCTACTTGCGCGGGGGGATGGGGAAGGGGTGGAAATCAGGATTGGCGAGCCGGACACGCCAATGAAAAAAGGCCGCACATTGCTGTGCGGCCTTTCTTGTACGGTCTCGGGGACCGTGAAACTGGTCGGGGTGAGAGGATTCGAACCTCCGGCCTCTACGTCCCGAACGTAGCGCTCTACCAGGCTAAGCTACACCCCGTTTATTTTTCTCTGCGTTGCCTGCCTAATTACTGCTGCAGCGCGAAAGCACACAAGTGTAGCAGCCTTTTTTCCGGAATGGAAGAGGGCGCCGGCACGGCGCGCCTTGGCATCAGGACTGCCGTTGCAGCGAGAACGCGCACAGGTCGATCAGCGTTTGCTTCAGTGGGGAGTCGGGGAACTGCTGGGCGGCTTTCTCCGCAGCTTCGGCTTCGCGCTGGGCTGCCTGGAAGGTGACCTCGAGCGCGCCGCTGGCGTGGATCGCGGTGAACACCGCATCGAAATGCTCGGTGCCGCCTTGCACGATGGCTTCGCGAGCCAGTGTGCGTTGTTCCGCAGTGCCGTGCTCGAGCAGGTGCAGCAGCGGCAGGGTGGGCTTGCCTTCACGCAGGTCGTCGCCGGCATTCTTGCCCATCTGCTCGGCGCTGGCGGTGTAGTCCAGCATGTCGTCAATCAGCTGGAATGCGGTGCCGATGCGCCGCCCGTACTCCGCGGCAGCTTCTTCGGTGGCCGCGTCCGCACCGGCCAGCACAGCGCCGAGCTGGGCCGAGGCTTCGAAGAGCTTGGCGGTCTTGTAGCGGATCACCTGCAGGTAGCGCTCCACCGTGACCTCGGGATCGTGCATGTTCAGCAACTGCAGCACTTCGCCTTCGGCGATGACATTGGTGGCATTGGAGAGGATCTCCATAATGCGCATGCTGCCGGCGTCCACCATCATCTGGAAGGCGCGGGAATAGAGGAAGTCGCCTACCAGCACGCTCGCGGCGTTGCCGAAGACCGCGTTGGCGGTCTGGCGGCCGCGGCGCAGCTCCGACTCGTCGACGACGTCGTCGTGCAGCAGCGTGGCCGTATGGATGAACTCGACCACCGCGGCCAGTTCGTGGTGCCGGTTGCCGTCGTAACCGAAGGCCCGTGCGGACAGCAGCAGGATCACCGGGCGCAGGCGCTTGCCGCCCGCACTGATGATGTACTCGCCGATCTGCTCGATCAGGGGCACTTCCGAAGCGAGGCGCTGGCGGATAACCGAATCAACGGCGCGCATGTCGGCAGCGACCGGGGCAAGCAAGGCAGTGGCGGAAGACTGGGACAAGATGTTCACCGTTACGCAAAACCCGTCGATTATAAGCGATGCGGGTGTATGTATGTCCCCTGAACGGGGGGTGCGGCAAGGCGAGCGGGCGTTGCGCGCGCAAAGCGGGTGTGGCGGTCCCGTGCACCTATAATGCCGCCATGACCCAGCCACCTTCCTCCTCGCGCCGCCAGCTCCGGCGCACCGCACTGTGGGCAGCTTTCGCCGCCCTGGCGGGTTTCCTGCTCGCGGATCTGATCTGACCCGGGTGGGCGGAGAAGTGCTTCAGGCGGCGCCGCGCGGCGCCGGGCAGGCTATGTGTCTGTTTTCTTTGTACTTTTCCCGGCTTTGGTATAGAATCGTGGGTTTCCTCCGGCCGCTTTGTATTGTCTGCAGATGCGCTGGTGGGAGATAACCGGGCCAATTGGGCCGTCCGGCTTGTCTGTTTTCCCTGTCCTGGTCGTTGCCTGGATCGGGATGAAACGGACGCAAGGGCGCGCCGGCGTTGGCTTTCGGCGTTTTATTTCACATCGAGAGGTTCGACAATGTACGCGGTCGTAAAAACCGGCGGCAAGCAATATAAGGTTGCTGCTGGCGAAAAACTTAAAGTAGAACAGATACCGGCAGACATTGGCGCAGAAATCACGCTCGACCAGGTGCTCGCAGTGGGCGCAGGCGACCAACTCAAGTTTGGTACGCCGCTGGTTAGCGGGGCTTCCGTCAAGGCTACCGTTATCTCCCAAGGTCGTCACGATAAGGTKAAGATCTTCAAGATGCGCCGTCGCAAGCACTATCAAAAGCGTCAAGGCCATCGTCAAAATTACACCGAGCTGCGCATCGAAGAGATCATTGGCTGAGCCAGCGCTCAGTCATCGTCGAAATCGAATTCAAGCGTAACTAGGTAAAGTAAAGCGACAGGAGTTAGTCATGGCACAGAAAAAGGGCGGCGGTTCCACACGGAACGGCCGCGATTCCGAATCGAAGCGTCTGGGCGTCAAGGTGTTTGGTGGTCAAGCCATCAACGCCGGCAGCATCATCGTGCGTCAGCGCGGTACCCGCGTGCACCCGGGCGATAACGTTGGCATTGGCAAGGATCACACCCTCTTTGCTCTCGTCGACGGCCACGTGCAGTTCGCCGTCAAGGGCGCTGCCAAGAAGCAGCAGGTCAGCGTCGTTCCGGCAGTCTGATCACAGCCTTTGCAGCATGAAGGCCCCGCAGTACTTGCGGGGCTTTTTCTTTTCTGGCGACAATGCTATGGCGCGGGCGGCGAAGATGTGAACCTGCGCATGCCGGTCGGCACGCAGATCCTCGACATGGATTCCGGCGAGCTGATCGCCGACCTGACCGAACACGGCCAGACCGTTTGCCTGGCCGAGGGTGGCCTGGGCGGCTGGGGTAACCTGCACTTCAAGTCCAGTACCAACCGCGCGCCCCGCCAGCAGGTGGACGGCAAGCCGGGCGAGCGCCGCATGATCAAGCTGGAGCTGAAGGTGCTGGCCGACGTGGGCCTGCTGGGCATGCCGAACGCCGGCAAGTCGACCTTTATCTCGCACATTTCCAATGCGCGCCCGAAGGTGGCCGATTATCCCTTCACCACCCTGCATCCCAACCTGGGCGTGGTGCGGGTCGATCACGAGCAGTCCTTCGTGGTGGCCGACATCCCCGGCCTGATCGAAGGCGCTGCGGAAGGCGCCGGGCTGGGCCATCAGTTCCTGCGCCATTTGCAGCGCACGGGGCTGTTGCTGCATATCGTCGACCTGGCGCCGTTCGATGAAGCCGTGGACCCGGTGGCCGAAGCCCGCGCCATCGTCAACGAGCTGAAGAAGTATGACGAAAGCCTGTACGAAAAGCCGCGTTGGCTGGTATTGAACAAGTTGGACGTGGTGCCCGAGGAAGAGCGCGATGCGCGCGTCAAGGACTTCGTCAAGCGCTACAAGTGGAAGGRCCCGGTGTTCCGCATCTCCGCCCTGACCGGCGAAGGCTGCCGCGAACTGATCTACGCGATCAAGGATCACCTGGCCGCGATCAAGGCCGAGGAAGTCGCCGCGCTGGCGGAGCCGGACATCCGCCTGGATGACCGCCTGCACAACGTCGACCAGTCCGGCGGCGAGCAGAATTAACGACAAGAACAGCAGCACCCAGCAGACAGGATTCCCGCCATGCAATCGGTCATCGCCCAGGCAAAACGTATCGTCGTGAAGGTTGGGTCCAGCCTGGTGACCAACGACGGCAAGGGCCTCGATCACGAGGCCATCGCCCGTTGGGCGGCACAGATCGCCAAGCTGCGCATGGCCGGCAAGGAAGTCGTGCTGGTCAGCTCCGGCGCCATCGCCGAGGGCATGCAGCGCCTCGGCTGGGTGCGCCGCCCCAAGGAAATCCACGAACTGCAGGCCGCCGCGGCGGTGGGCCAGATGGGCCTGGCCCAGGTCTACGAAAGCCAGTTCGGCCGCTACGGCATCCGCACCGCCCAGGTGCTGCTGACCCATGCCGACCTGGCTGACCGCGAGCGCTACCTCAATGCGCGCTCGACCCTGCTGACCCTGCTGTCGCTGGGTGTCGTGCCCATCATCAACGAGAACGACACCGTGGTCACCGACGAAATCAAGTTTGGCGACAACGACACCCTGGGTGCGCTCGTCACCAACCTGATTGAAGGCGACGCGCTGGTGATCCTGACCGACCAGCGGGGCCTCTATACCGCCGACCCCCGCAGCAACCCGCAGGCCCAGTTCGTGGACGAGGCGCTGGCTGGCGCGGTGGAGCTCGAGGCCATGGCCGGCGGCGCCGGCACGTCGATTGGCCGCGGCGGCATGCTGACCAAGATTCTGGCCGCCAAGCGCGCCGCCAAGTCGGGCGCGCATACCGTGATCGCATCCGGGCGCGAAGCCAATGTGCTGGAGCGGCTGGCCGGGGGTGAGGGCATCGGTACGCAACTGCTGGCCCCCACTGGCCGCCTGACCGCGCGCAAGCAATGGATGGCCGACCACCTGCAGTTGCGCGGGCGGGTGGTGATCGATGCCGGCGCGGTGGACAAGCTCACCAGCGGCGGCAAGTCGCTGCTGCCGATCGGCGTGGTGGAAGTGCAGGGCGAGTTCGCGCGCGGCGAGGTCATTGCCTGCATCGACGCGGCGGGCCATGAGGTGGCGCGCGGCATCACCAACTACGCCAGCTCGGAAGCCAAGCTGATCGCACGCAAGCCCTCGTCCGAGATCGAGCGGGTGCTTGGCCACCAGAACGAGCACGAGCTGATCCATCGGGACAACCTGGTACTGGTTTGAGCGGACAGATTGTTCCGAGGCACGATGCAAAAAAGCCCGCGATCGCTCGCGGGCTTTTTGCATCGTCCGGCGCCGTACTACCGCGCCGTTGCCGCCATCAACGCGTGATCGCGCTCTTGCGCGGCGCTTCGCCACGCAATTCCTTGACGATGTCCTGCGCCTTGCCTGCCGCAGAGCGGCCCTCGCACAGGAAATCCTTGGCCAGCGCCGCGCCATAGTTATTGCGCGCGATGCCTGTCAGCTGGACCCAGCCAGCGCGGTCGTCGGTGCGGTTGCGGACCCACTCGGTCGCGCCCCTGGGCAAGGTGGCGTACATCTTGCGCTCGAAGGTGTCGCAGCGTATGGCCTCGAAGCTCACATTGCGCATGCCGCCGGCACCGGTGATGACCACCGTATAACGCACCGCGCCGTCCGCGCCCACGGCCACAGACTTGCCGTCGACGGCGAAGGTAAAGTTGCCGGCGGGGCTGACTTCGAACGGGATCAGGTCCGCATCCCGCGGCAGCGCAGGCAGCGCTGTCTCCACTTCCTTGAATTCCTTCGCGGCGAACGGATCGAGGATGCTGAACTCTTTCTTCGGCGTGTAATCCTCGGATTCGTCCGGCATGGGCACATGCTGCGGCTTGGACGTGCTGCCGCAGCCGGCCAGGCCAAGGCAAAGGGTTGCAGCCAGCAAGCAGGCGGCGGGCAGGCTCGGGCGCAAGCCGCGGCCGGCAAAATCAATCATCGGTACTCCGTTCTGTGGACGCCGGCTGGGCCGGCGAAATTGGGCCCGGATCGTGGGCCAGGTCCTGATGCACCAGGTCCGGAACGCTGTCGGGATGCTCGTCCAGCCCCGCGCGAGCATAACCTGCACGCACCGAACCGTGCCGGCCATGGGTGCCGTAGGGGCTCAGCGGCGCACGGGTATTGCGCTGCAGGAAGCGGGACAACTCGGTCAGCGCGAGTTGGTAGACATCGCGCTTGAACTCGATGACAGCGTCTAGCGGGACCCAGTAATGGCTCCAGCGCCAGGCATCGAACTCCGGGTGGTCGGTGGCGCGCAGGCGGATGTCGCAATCGCGGCCCGCCATGCGCAACAGGAACCAAATCTGCTTCTGTCCCCTGTAATGGCCGCGGATTTCGCGGCGGATGAACTTGTCCGGCACCTCATAACGCAGCCAGTCGCGTGTGCGACCGACAATCCTGACATGCTCGGGCAGCAGACCGACTTCTTCATGTAGCTCGCGGTACATCGCCTGTTCCGGCGTTTCGCCGTATTTGATGCCGCCTTGAGGAAACTGCCACGAATGTTCGCCGATGCGCTTGCCCCAGAACACCTCGTTCCGTGCGTTGATGAGGATGATGCCGACGTTCGGGCGAAAGCCTTCACGATCGAGCATGACTGCACCTCGAATCCTTTAGAATTAGGTTGATTATAAAGGAAGCGCGTAATGGGGCTTTGTGCAACGGGGTGCTGGTTTTCCCTGGGCAAAAAGCGCCGCATAATGCACGCGCGCCACGGATTCGCGCCATCTCGCCCCCGGCACCTGCCAGGGCGTGCATGGCCTCACGAGAAAGCAACGGATGAAAGCCTCGCAATTCTTCATTTCCACCCAAAAGGAAGCCCCTTCCGACGCGGAAATCGTGTCGCACAAGTTGATGATGCGAGCCGGCATGATCAAGAAGCTTGGCGCCGGCATCTATAACTACATGCCGGTCGGCCTGCGGGTGATCCGCAAGGTGGAAGCCATCGTGCGCGAGGAAATGAACCGCGCCGGCGCGGTCGAGCTGTCGATGCCGGTGATTCAGCCTGCCGAGCTGTGGCAGGAAACCGGCCGCTGGGACAAGATGGGCCCCGAGCTGCTGCGCCTGAAGGACCGCCACGAGCGCGACTTTGCCGTGCAGCCCACCTCCGAAGAGGTGGTGACGGACATCGCCCGCAGCGAAATCCGCAGCTACAAGCAACTGCCGATCAATTTCTACCAGATCCAGACCAAGTTCCGCGACGAGCGCCGGCCGCGCTTTGGCATCATGCGCGGGCGCGAGTTCACCATGAAGGACGCTTACTCCTTCGATCGTGACGCCGCTGGCCTGAAGGTGTCCTACGACAAGATGTTCGACGCCTACGTGCGCATCTTCCAGCGTTTCGGCCTGGAATTCCGTGCCGTCGCGGCCGACAACGGCGCTATCGGCGGCTCCGGCTCGCACGAGTTCCACGTGATCGCCGAGACCGGCGAAGACGCCATCGTCTACTGCCCCGACTCGGACTACGCCGCCAACATGGAAGCGGCCGAGGCCCTGCCGCTGCTGGCCCAGCGCGCCGCGCCGGCTGAAGCCATGGTCAACACGCCCACCCCGGGCAAGGCCAAGTGCGAGCACGTGGCCGAGCTGCTTGGCATCCCGCTGGCGCGCACGGTCAAGTCGATCGTGCTGGCCACCGAAGGCGAGGCCGGCGTGCAGATCTGGCTGCTGCTGCTGCGTGGCGACCATGAGCTCAACGAGATCAAGGCGTCCAAGGTGGCCGGCCTGGCCGAGTTMCGCTTCGCGACCGAGTCCGAGATCGTCGAGACTTTCGGCACGCCCCCGGGCTACCTGGGCCCCATCGGCGCCAAGAAGCCCGTCAACGTGGTGGCGGACCGCACGGTCGCCAACATGAGCGACTTCGTCTGCGGCGCCAACGAACGCGACTACCACCTGACCGGCGTGAACTGGGGCCGCGACCTGCCCGAGCCTGTGGTGGCTGACCTGCGCAACGTGGTGGAAGGCGACGTTTCGCCGGACGGCAAGGGCACGCTCGCCATCTGCCGCGGCATTGAAGTCGGCCACGTGTTCATGCTCGGCACGCGCTATTCGGAATMGATGGGCGCCACCTTCCTGGACGAGAACGGCAAGACCCAGCCCATGCAGATGGGCTGCTACGGCATCGGCGTGACCCGTATCCTGGGCKCCGCCATCGAGCAGAACTTCGACGAGCGCGGCATCATCTGGCCSGCYKCGATCGCCCCGTTCGCGGTGGTGGTCTGCCCGGTYGGCTACGATCGCTCCGAGGCCGTCAAGGCCGAGGCCGACCGTATCCATGCTGAGCTGCTGGCGGCCGGCGTCGATGTGATCCTGGACAACCGCGGCGAGCGGCCCGGCGCCATGTTTGCCGACTGGGAGCTGATTGGCGTGCCGCACCGCGTGGTGGTGGGCGACCGTGGCCTGAAGGAAGGCCGCGTGGAGTACCAGGGTCGGCGCGATGCCGAAGCCACCCAGCTGGCGGTCGCGGACGTGGTTGCCCACGTGCGCGGGCTGTTGTCCGCCTGAGCGCCATGCGTCTCCTGGACCCGCTGCGTCTGCCGGGCCTGTTCCCGGGCCGCCTTGGCGTGGCGCGGGCCAGTGCCGGCTTGCTGCTGGTGCTCAGCGCCGCCGCCCACGCCGGGGCCCAGAAGGAAGAGGACCTGGCCGACTCGGTGCGCGGCGCGCTGGCCGCGGCCATTGCCGACAGCCGCCCGCTGCGCCCGGCCTTTGCCACTGGCGGAGAGCAGCTGGCCTACCTCAAGTGGCTGGAAGAAATGTCGCACCGGCTCGCCGGGCGCATCCCCGAGCCGCAGGTGCGCATCGAACTGATCGAGACCGCTTACTACGAGGCCAAGCGCGCCGGGCTGGAACCGGCGCTGGTGCTAGGCCTGGTGCAGGTCGAGAGCAATTTCCGCAAATACGCAATCAGCTCGGCCGGTGCCCGCGGGCTGATGCAGGTGATGCCCTTCTGGGTGCGCAGCATCGGCGACAGCGACAGCCGCAAGCTGTTCCACCTGCAGAGCAACCTGCGCTACGGCTGCACCATCCTGCGCTACTACCTGGACCGCGAGCAGGGCGACCTGTTCCTGGCGCTGKGCCGGTATAACGGCAGCCGCGGCCGCCCCGACTATCCCAATGCGGTGCTGGCAGCGTGGAAGCGCTGGCAGTATTCCGAAGCCACGGTCACCGTCGCCGGCGACCCCGAAGCCGGCACGGGCACCCGCAGCCGCGTGGTGCCGCCCGAAGCGCCGGCGCGCAACCCGTTTTCGCCGCAGCGGCTGGCCAATCCATCATGAGCAACACCCGCGCCACCAGCGCCACTGGCGACACCGCCGGCAAGGCGGGCTACACCAGTTCCTCGGCGGACCTGGAACGCTGGCTGCGGCGCCATATCGGGCAGGGCTTTGGCGCCGAGGCGCTGGTGCAGTCGATGTGCCAGTCCGGCTACGAGCAGGCCTTCGCGCAAGCCACCGTGGCCGCGGAGCTGGGCATCGGCAAGCCGGCCGGGCGCGCAGGGGACCAGGCTGGCGGCCGTGACCAATCCGGCGCGCAAGGCAGGCGCAACGCGGCGCATTTCGCCGGCCGCGAGATTCCCATCTTGTTCACGCTCGCGGCACCGCACGTGACCCTGTACCAGCAACTCCTGACCGATGCCGAGTGCGACGCCCTGGTGGAGCTGGCGCGCGGCCGCCTGGTGCGCTCACCCGTGATCAACCCCGACACCGGCGACGAGAACCTGATCGAGGCGCGCACCAGCCTGGGCGCGATGTTCCAGGTCGGCGAGCATGCGCTGATCGAGCGCATCGAGGACTGCATCGCCGCCGTGACCGGGATCGCCGCGGACCGCGGTGAAGGCCTGCAGATCCTCAACTACAAGCCTGGCGGCGAGTACCAGCCGCACTACGATTTCTTTAACCCGCAGCGCCCAGGCGAGGCGCGCCAGCTCAAGGTCGGCGGGCAACGCGTCGCCACCGTGGTGATCTACCTGAACAGCCCGCCGGCGGGTGGCGCCACGGCCTTCCCCAAGCTTGGCCTGGAGGTGGCGCCGGTCAAGGGCAATGCGGTCTATTTCAGCTATCGCAAGTCCGACGGCGCGCTGGACGAGCGTACCCTGCATGCCGGCCTGCCCGTTGCAGCGGGCGAGAAATGGATCGCCACCAAGTGGCTGCGCGAACGCCCGTACCGGACCGACTGATGCGCGCCGGCAACACCGCAGGGCAGGCGCGCTACTGGTTCGATCCCGCCATGCCGTACGTCGAGAGCCGCTGCGCCAGCGACAGCGGCGCGGCCTACCTGCCACATACCCATCCCACCTTGTCGATTGGCGCTGTCGATGGTGGCCACAGCCTGTTTGGCACCGAGACCGAGTCGGTACGGCTGGCGCCCGGCGACGTGGTGGTGATCCCGGCCGGGCAGGTGCACGCCTGCAATCCGGAGCCCGACGCGCGCTGGAGCTACCAGATGCTGCACCTGGACCCGGCATGGGTGGGCGCGGTGCTGGAGGCGCGTGGCGTGGCGGTGTTGCCCGCGGCGCTGGCGCGGGTGCGCGTCACCAGCGCGCCAGATACCTATGCCAGCCTGTGCCGGCTGAACGATGTGCTGTTCTCCGCAGCCCCGCAGGCCACCAAGGAAGCGGCGCTAGGCGGCTTCGTGGCCGCGCTGCTCGGCGGTGCCGACCAGCGCCAGGCGGTGCGCGCGCCACGCCAGCCAGTCACGCCGGAGGCCCGGCTAGCGGGCCTGGTCGCGCTCCTGCATGCGCATCACGCGGAGCCGCTGCCGCTGGCGGAACTGGCGCGCGGCGCCGGCATGAGCCGCTACCAGTTGATCCGCGCCTTCCGGGCCGACCTCGGCATGACCCCGCATGCCTACCAGCTGGATCTGCGCATCAACCACGCGCGCCAGCTGCTGCGCGCGGGCGGGGCGCCGGCGGAGATCGCCCAGGTGCTGGGCTTTTCCGACCAGAGCCACTTCCAGCGCGCCTTCAAGCAGCGCGTGGCGCTGACGCCGCGCAGCTATCAGCGCCGCAGCGGCTGAGCCGCCACGCGCGGCTTGAAGGCGCGCAATTTTCTCCAATACTAGCCACCCCCTCGCGGCCCAGACTTCGTGCTTCATCCGAAGACACGAAAGGACTGGCGTGGATTTCCCTGTTGATTCCGGCCTCGGCCAATTTGCCATGGTGGCGGGCGCGCATTTTCTTGCACTGCTCAGCCCGGGCCCTGACTTTTTCCTGGTAGTGCGCAGCGCGCTGGTGCATGGCGTGGGCCGCGCCAGCGCCGTCTGCCTGGGCATCGCGCTGGGAAACGGCGTGTTCATCGGGCTGGCCATCACCGGGCTGGCTGCTACCCGCGCCAGCCAAGGCGTGTTCATGCTGCTGCAGTGGGCAGGTTGCCTGTACCTGGCGTGGCTGGGCTGGCGGCTGCTGCGTGCCAGCGGCGAGACGACGCTGCCCGGCGCAGATGGCGCAGATGGCGCAAACGGCACAGGTAGCCAGCAAGTGCAGGGCACCGGCCACGCGGCGTACGCGGCGCAACTTGTGACGGGCTTCCTGTCCGCCGTGCTCAATCCCAAGAATGCACTGTTCTACGCCAGCCTGTTCTCGGTGCTGGCCGGCACCCGCACGCCGCTGGCAGCACAGCTGGGCTACGGCGCCTGGATGTTTGCCATGGTCTTCGGTTGGGACATGCTGGTGGCCTGGGGCGTGCGCCATCCGCTGGTGCGCACGCGTTTTACCCGCTCGGTCCGCGGCGTGGAGCGGGCTACCGGCGTGGTGCTGTGGGGGATCGCGCTAGTGGTGGCGGCGAACGCGCTCAATGCGACATAAGGCGGCATGATGCGGCTGCTACTCGCCAAGCCGTATCGCCAGTTTTCTGGTCAACTGTACCGGTACTGTACAGTTTTGCATGGCTAGACTAGCTCCATTCCTTTTCGTATTCGATGGAGCCAGTCATGGCAGTGCCCCAGCTTGTTGCCGGATCCGGCGTGTTTGCCGCGTTCTGCGCGTTTGCCCTCGTGTCGTCGATCACCCCGGGGCCCAACAACACCATGGTGCTGGCTTCGGGCGTGAATTTCGGCTTTGCCCGCACAGTGCCCCATGTGCTGGGCATCAGCATCGGCTTTGGCCTGATGGTGGCGGTGGTCGGCCTCGGGCTGGGCTCGCTGTTCGCGGTGTTTCCGTGGACCTGGCAGGCGCTGCGCGTTGTGGCGGTGGTCTATCTCACCTGGCTGGCGTGGAAGCTGGCGACCGCGGGCGGCGTCCAGGACCAGGAGGTGGGCAAGCCCATGGGCTTCCTGGCGGCCGCCGCGTTCCAGTGGGTCAATCCCAAGGCTTGGGTGATGGCGGTGGGCGCTTGCAGTACCTACGTGCTGCACGGCAATGTCTGGCTCAATGTGTTGCTGCTGTCCGGCCTGTTCGCCGTGATCAACCTGCCCAGCGTGGCGATGTGGGCCGTGTTCGGCTCGGCCATGCGGCGCTGGCTGGCGCAGCCCCGGGTGCTGCGCCTGTTCAACGTGGCGATGGCGCTGTTGCTGCTGGCCTCGCTGTGGCCGATCGTCAGCGCCAGGCCGTAACGCGCAGACCGGGCAAGGCCTTAGCGCAAGGCCCGGATGGCGGGCAGGTTGCGCCAGTAGCCATGGGCGTCCATGCCGCAGCCGAAGACATAGCGCTCGGGCACGGTGAAGCCGCAGAAGTCCGGGTGCATGGGTTTTGCCTTTTGCAGCACTTTTTCGCACAGCACGGCGGCATAGACATTGGTCGCGCCCATATCCATGATGCGCTGGCGGATGGCCGCCATGGTCTCGCCTTCGTCCAGGATGTCGTCCAGCACCAGCACCGTGCGGCCCTTGACCGATTCGCGCGGCGCCACGCGCCATTGCATCTCGCCGCCAACGGTCTTGTTGTTGTAGCGCGAGAGGTGGATGTAGTCGAACTCCAGCGGGAACGCCAGCTTGGGCAGCAGCATGCCGGTGAAGACGACTGCGCCGCCCATTACCGACAGCACCAGCGGGAAGGTATCGCCCATCTTTTCCGTGATCTCGCCCGCCATGCGGTCCAGCGACGCCTGGACGGCCTCGGCGCTGACGATTTCCTCGGAGTTGGCCCACAGTTCGCGGGCCTGTTCGGCGGTCATCATGATGTGGATCCTGTCTCAGTCTTTGTCTTTTGCGGGTGACGCGGCGCCCGGGGAGCGGGCACCGCCGTGCCAGACGGCCTAGCGGTTGAAGAGTCCCTTCATGCCGCCCTTCATCGCGCCCATCGAGCGCATCATCTTCATCATGCCGCCGCCCTTGAGCTTCTTCATCATGCTCTGCATCTGGTCGAACTGGTTGAGCAGGCGGTTGACTTCCTGCACCGGCACGCCGGCGCCGGTGGCGATGCGGCGCTTGCGGCTGGCCTTGATCAGGTCGGGCTTGGCGCGCTCTGCGGCCGTCATGCTGTTGATGATGCCTTCCATGCGGCGCACCTGCTTCTCGGCCACGTCCATATTGGCGCCCTGCGCCTGCTGGGCGAACTGCGCCGGCAGCTTGTCGACCAGGCTGCCCAGGCCGCCCATCTTCTTCATCTGGCCGATCTGCGCCTTGAAGTCTTCCAGGTCGAAGTCGCCCGTCTTCTTGATCTTCTTGGCCAGCTTCTCGGCCGCTTCCATGTCCACGCCGCGCTGGGCTTCCTCGACCAGCGCGAGGATGTCGCCCATGCCCAGGATCCGCTGKGCCATGCGATCGGGGTAGAAGGGCTCGAGGCCGTCCAGCTTTTCGCCAACACCGACGAACTTGATCGGGCGGCCGGTGATGTGGCGCACCGACAGCGCGGCACCGCCGCGCGCATCGCCGTCCAGCTTGGTCAGCACCACGCCGGTCAGGGGCAGGGCGTCATTGAAGGCGCGCGCGGTGTTGACCGCGTCCTGGCCCAGCATGGCGTCGACCACGAACAGGGTTTCGACCGGCTTGATCTCGGCGTGCAGCGCTTTGATTTCCTGCATCATGGCTTCGTCGATACCCAGGCGGCCTGCCGTGTCGACAATCAGCACATCGTGATAATGCTTGCGGGCCCAGTCCACCGCAGCGCGCGCGATGTCCACCGGTTTCTGGTCGGGCTCGGAGGGGAAGAAATCGGCGCCGACCTGCTCGGATACGGTCTTGAGCTGGGCGATAGCGGCGGGGCGGTAGACGTCGCACGAGACCGTCAGCACCTTTTTCTTCTTGTTTTCTTTCAGCCACTTGGCCAGCTTGCCGACGGTGGTGGTCTTGCCGGCGCCCTGCAGGCCGGCCATCAGGATGATCGCGGGCGGCTGCACCGCCAGGTTCAGCTCGCCGCTCTTGTTGTCGGCGGACAGGCTTTCCTCGCCGCCGATGACGGCGGTCAGCTCGCGCTGCACCACGCCCACCAGCGCCTGGCCCGGCGTCAGGCTGGACACCACGTCCTCGCCCAGTGCCTTTGCCTTCACGCGGGCAATGAATTCCCGCACCACCGGCAAGGCGACGTCGGCCTCCAGCATGGCCAGGCGCACTTCGCGCAGCATTTCGGCGGTATTGGCTTCGGTCAGGCGAGCCTCGCCGCGCATGGTCTTGACGACCCGCGCCAGGCGTTGAGTGAGATTGTCCAGCATGGCAGAAGTCCGGGGGATAGAGCTTGATCGAGGCTTGAGGCTGGCTCTTGGCCCGGCTCAAGCGGGGCGCCACCGGGACGGGGCGCTAAGGTAAACTGTGCAAATGGCCATTGTACTGTATGCCTTGACGGCACTTCTCTATTGCGGCCTGGCCTATCACGGCTGGGCGACGCGCAACCCGCAGCTATCGGCTGCCGGCACCGGCGGTGCCATTGGGGGCGCGGCGACCACCGCGTTGCTGCACGGCGGCGGCGGTGGGGCCGGCGGGCGCGGCGAGGGCCGCCCGGCCTGGTGGCACGCGCTGATGCTGGCCGCGGTGGCCAGCCACGGCCTGCTGCTGCACGAGACCATCTTCCCGGCCGACCGCATGGTGTTCGGCTTTGCCTTTGCGCTGTCGGCCATGCTTTGGCTGGGCGTGGGCATCTACTGGATCGAGAGCTTCTTCTTCTCGCTGGCCGGCCTCGGGCTGATCGTGGTCCCGGTGGCGATGCTCGCGAGCCTGATGCCGCTGGCGTTTCCCGGCGCGCAGATCCTGGGCTACGCGGCGCGGCCGCTGTTCAAGCTGCACTTCATCATTGCCAACGTGGCCTATGGCCTGTTCACGCTGGCGGCCTTCCATGCCTTCCTGATGCTGCTGGCCGAGCGCCGCCTGCATGGCTTCAACCGTTCGCCCCAGGTGGGCAAGACCAGCGAGCCGGCCCAGTGGGTGGGCCGCTGGCTCGACCTGCTGCCGCCACTGCTGACTCTGGAGAAGCTGCTGTTCCGTTTGATTGGCGCCGGCTTCGTGCTGCTGACGCTGACGATCCTGTCGGGCCTGCTGTTCTCCGAGCAACTGTTCGGCCGGGCCTTCCGGCTCGACCACAAGACCGTGTTCGCGCTGCTGTCGTGGGCGATGTTCGCGGGCATCCTGGCCGGGCGCACCTTCTACGGCTGGCGCGGGCGCACCGCGCTGCGCTGGGTGATCGCATCCTTCGGCATCCTGCTGCTGGCTTATGTTGGCAGCCGCTTCGTCATCGAAGTCATACTGCACCGAATCTGAGGCCGGCATGGCACGCATCTTCCTTGTCCTGGCTGTCGTGCTGGGCTGTTTCTGGTGGCTTCGCCAGCGCGCCGAGGCGCGCCTGCGGGAGGACCGCGCCGCCCGGCACGGTCCCGCGCAAGGCTCGCCGGTGCGCAACCAGCCTGCCCCCCCGCAGGAAGCCATGGTGCAGTGCGCGCGCTGCGGGGTGCACCTGCCGCAGGGCGAAGCGATCGCCTTCCGCGGCTTGCATTACTGCCGGCGCGCCCACCTGCCGGCCGATAGCGATCCGGATAGCCCTGCCGCATGAACGGGCCTGCCTCGTTCTGGTCCCGCCTGAATGCCTGKCGCGCCCTCGCGGCGATGTGGCGCCAGCCCGAGCCTCCTGAATTCCACTGGCGCTTGCTGCGCTATTTCTGCTGGACCCGGCTGGCGGTAGCCGCGCTGCTGCTGGGCTACGCCTGGCTGCCGGCGCAGCGCGCCGAGGCCGAGCGGGCCGCGCAGGCGCTGGCCAGCGGAATGGGCGGCGGGTTCGGCAGCGGCCTGGCCGCGCTGCCGCTGGCCGTGCCCTATGCCGTGGTGGCGCTGGTGATGGTGGTCGCCACGCTCTGGTGGCGCCGCGGCTTTCACCTGCGGGTGCGCTTCCAGGTACTGGCCGACCTCGCCCTGCTGGGCCTGATTTTTCACGCGCAGGGCCATCGCGGCGAGGGGCTCGCCATGATCTTCCTGCTGCCCGCGCTGCAGGCCGGCGCGCTTACCAGCCTGCTGTTCGCGCTGTTTACCGCGGCAGCTTCAGCGCTGCTGGTGATGAGCGCGCCCTTTGCGCAGACCTTGCTTTTGCGCCAGGCCGACGCGGGTTTGCTGGGCTCGGGGCTGTACGGGCTGGTCTTCATGATCGCGGCCTCGCTGATGTACCTGCTGGCCAACCGCCAGCTTGCGCAGGAGCGGCTGGCGCTGGCGCGCGAGCAGGAGCTGCGCCTGCAGCAACTGGTCAACCGCCTGATGGTCAACGACATGCAGGACGGGGTGATGCTGCTGCGTGCCAACGGCGCGGTGGTGGCGGCCAACCCGGCCGCGGTGGTGCTGCTGGGCGTGCAGCCGGCCGAGCGGGGCAAGCCCACGGACACGCCCGCCAATGGGCGCGATGCGCTGTTCGACCTGCGCCAGATCCCCCGCCTGCAGCCGTTGATGGAGATGCTGCGCGACTGGGTGCGCAGCAAGGACGATGCGCCCCGCATCCTGCAATTGCTGCCGCTGCCGTCGCGGCCATCCTCTGGGCGTGGCCCTATCCTGCATACGCGGCTGCGGCTGCGCTTCTTGCTGCCGGGGCTGGCCAGCCTGCGCTCTACCTTCGCGTCCTCGATGTCGGTCTCGCTCAGTGCGCAGAACGCCATGAACACCGGCGCCTGGAACGATCTGTCGCCCGAGGCGGCGGCTCGGCTGCGCCTGGCCATCGCCCAGAGCGAGGCCATGGCGTGGCGCCCGGAGGACGAGGCCTTGCTGCGCAGCGAGATGCGCGATACGGTGCTGGTCCATATCGAAAGCTGGGAGCGCATCGCCGAGCAGGTCCAACAGGAGAAGTTGGCCGCCATGGGGCGCCTGGTGGCCAGCGTGGCACACCAGATCCGCAATCCGCTGGCGGCCATCAGCCAGGCCAGCGAGCTGCTGGCCGAAACCAGCCGCCGGGCCGCGCGCCCGGGCGAGGCGGGGCGCGCGGAGGGCGATGTGGATGCGCGGCTGCTGCGCATCATTCACGACAATGTKCGCCGGCTCGACCAGGTGGTGTCGGATGTGCTGCAGATGTCGCGCCGCCCGCGCACCGAGCGCACCACGGTGGACCTGAACCAGGCGCTGCCGGAGATCGTCGGCCGCTGGCGGCTGGAGATGCGCGCCCGCTCCGCCAGCCACGACCCGGTCGGCGCGCGGCGCGTGCCGCGTCCGGCCGAGATCAACGCCAATGCCATCCGGCTCACGGTGGACGTGGCACGCCCGGTCATCTTCGATGCCTCCCAGTTGCAGCAGGTGCTTGGCAACCTGCTCGACAACGCCTGGCGCTATTGCAGCCGCCTGCCCGGCGCGATCCGCCTGCTGGCCCATGCATTGGACCAGCACCATGCCGAGCTGATCGTCTGGAACGATGGCGTCGAGGTGTCGCGCGAGCACCAGCGCACCTTGTTCGAGCCCTTCTTTACCAGCAACGCCCAGGGCACCGGCCTCGGGCTGTTCATGGCGCGCGAGCTATGCGGCGCCAACGACGCCCAGGTGCGCTACGGCACCATTTCGATCGACGCGCTGCTGGCGCAGACCGGCATGCTGGCGCCCGCCGCACGCGATACACTGCCGGCCAAGGCCTTTGTCCTGACCTTGCGCATCGAAGCGCCGGACAGCGCGGGTGGCTGAGCCGCGCCGGCGTGCCCGGCCACCCGATCAGCACCGCGTTCAGTCGCCGCCCCGGCCCCATTTCGCCACTTCGCCATTTCGCCATTTCGTCACTTCGCCAGATCGCCAGACGCAGACCCATGCCCCTCAAGACGCCAGGCCCCGATCCGATTCTCGTCATCGACGACGAGGCCGACCTGCGAGAACTGCTCGATATCTCGATCCGCCGCATGGGCCACGATGTGGTGCTGGCCGGCTCGCTGGCCGAGGCGCGCCAGCAGCTCGCCGCGCGCCGCTATAGCCTGGTACTGACCGACATGCGGCTGGGCGACGGGCTTGGCATCGATATCGTGCGCCAGCTCTCGAGCGCGCCGGAGCGGGTGCCGGTGGCAGTGATCACCGCCTACGGCAGCGCCGACAATGCCGTGGAGGCGCTCAAGGCGGGCGCCTTCGACTACATCGCCAAGCCGGTCTCGCTGGACCAGCTGCGCAGCCTGATCCTGAATGCGCTGGGGCGCCAGCAGCGTGACGGCGCCGAGGGTGCCGAGGGCGGTGATGGCGGCAGCGGGGCGCACGAAACCGTGGACCGCGCCGTCAACCTGCTGCCCGGCCATTCTCCGGCCATGCATGAGGTGCGCCGCTCGCTCTCGCGGCTGGCGCGCAGCATGGCGCCGATCGTCATCAGCGGCGAGTCCGGCAGTGGCAAGGAGCGCGCGGCGCGCGCCATCCACGCGGTCAGCGCGCGCGCAGCGCATCCCTTTATCGCGGTCAATTGCGGCGCCATCCCAGAGACCCTGATGGAGTCGGAGTTCTTTGGCCATGTGAAAGGCGCCTTCACCGGGGCCGACGCCGAGCGCGGCGGCTTCTTCCAGGCTGCCAATGGCGGCACGCTGCTGCTCGACGAGGTGGCGGACCTGCCGCTGGCGATGCAGGTCAAGCTGCTGCGCGTGCTGCAGGAGCGGCGCGTGCGCAAGATCGGCGCGAGCCGCGAGGAGAGCGTGGACGTGCGGGTGCTGTGTGCCAGCCACAAGGATCTTTCCGCGWTGGTCGCCTCCGGCCAGTTCCGCCAGGACCTGTTCTACCGCCTCAACGTGCTGGCGCTGCGCATGCCCACGCTGCGCGAGCGGCGCGAGGATATCCCGGTGCTGGCCAGCGCCATCCTGGAGCACCTGGCGGTGCGCTATGGCGATCCCCATCCCAAGCGGCTGGCGGCGGCCGCGCTGCAGCGGCTGTCCGACTATCCGTTCCCGGGCAATGTGCGCGAGCTGGAGAACCTGCTCGAGCGCGCCTATGCCTTCGCCGAGGGCAATACCATCGAGGTGGACGACCTGGGCCAGATGGACGCCGGCATGGGCCATACGGCCATGCCACGCCCGCCCGCGCCGCACGCCTACCCGGCTACGACGGCTGCGCCGGCCGCCGCGCCGGCATCGCCCGGCTTGCGGCCCGACACCATGCAGGAGCTTGCGTCCGATGCGCGGGCCGAATCCCGGGGCGGCGCGCAGCCCGATCTGTTTGCGCCGCCCGCGCACGCTTGCCGTGCCATCTTCCCGATCGACCTGCCAGGCCGGCTCGAAGCGCTCGAGCGCGACCTGATCCTGCAGGCGCTGCAGCAGACCGGCTTCAACCGGACAGCCGCCGCGCCGCTGCTGGGCTTGAGCTTTCGCCAGCTGCGCTACCGTAYCCAGCAGCTTGGCATCCGCGAGGGCCGAGACGACCCGGCCGACGGTGCCGCCGAAACCAGCGAAGCGCTGCGCGACGGGCTGCTGGCGGCAGATGGAGATCGCGATGCCTGACCACGACCCGGCCGCCAGGTTGGCGCCAAACTCGTCATTCGTCCCCGACCCGGCAGGCTGGGTGCCCGCGGCGCGGCGCGTGCCGTCGCCCAATTTCGACGCCCGGCCCGCGCACACGCCGGTGGACCTGGTGGTGATCCACAACATCAGCCTGCCGCCCGGACAGTTCGGCAGCGGCGATATCGAAGCCTTTTTCCTGAACCGTCTCGACCCGTCCCGCCATCCGTTTTTCGAGACAATCTATCAAGTGCAGGTGTCGGCGCATTTCTTGGTGACGCGAGAGGGCGAGCTGGTCCAGTTCGTGTCTTGCCTGGACCGAGCCTGGCACGCAGGCCAGTCCGAGTTCTTCGGCCGGCCCCGGTGCAACGACTTCTCCATCGGCATCGAGGTCGAAGGCAGCGACGACCAGCCGTTCACGTTGGCCCAATACCACACCACCGCCGCGCTGGTGCATGCCCTGCTAGGCACCTATCCGGTGCGGGCCGTGGCGGGGCACAGCGATATCGCGCCAGGGCGCAAGACGGATCCGGGGCCACATTTCGACTGGGCGGGCTTTGCCGCCGCGGCCGGCGTGGCGCCCGCACAACTGCCTTACCGCAAAGCACAGCCCTGAGGCAAGGGCAACAAGCCAGGTCTAGGGGATAGCCGTKATCTGGGGAAAACCCTGATAAAGTCCGCGCCTATCGAAGAGGTCAGGTCAATCAAAAAAATTTCGCGTCATGGTGCGGTAACGAACCGCCGGGCGGATTCCCTTGCGTCTCTTGGGCTAGCGGGTATGGCGCAGCGCCGCATGCTGCGCCAGCACTGGAATTCGCGCCAAAAAAGCGCTTGTCAAGACTGGTGAATCCGCCCCGTTTCACTATACTTAGTCCAGTTTTTCGCATCGACCACTAGATCTAGTGGTGCTTTCGGGGAGCCGGCCTAGGTGTGCAGTTACCGCCGCAGCAATGGCTGCGGTCCGCCGAAGGGCCGGCGCATCACAAGAGTCCCAGCAGAATCCAGCAATAGCAGCGCGCCCTCCCGGGTAAGACCGGCCGGCGTGTCTGAGCCTTTTTGCGCATTTTGCCCGGGACTCTTTGTCACTCATAAAACACGGGTCAGAACAGGAGTTCCTCATGCAGACAGCCCAGAACGAAATCTCCACCGGCGCAAGCGCCGCCGGTGCAGCAGCGAACACGCAGTCGAGCCCCGCTACTGCCGCCGCTGGCAGCTACCAGGACTACAAGATCATCCGACGTAACGGCGCCGTCGTGGCGTTCGAGCCGAGCAAGATCTCGGTGGCGGTGACCAAGGCCTTCCTCGCCGTCAACGGCGGGCAGGGCGCCGCTTCGGCGCGTGTGCGCGAAGTGGTCGAGCAAGTGACCCAGAATGTGGTCCGCGCGCTGCTGCGCAGCCGCCCTAACGGCGGCACCTTCCATATCGAAGACGTGCAGGATCACGTTGAGCTTGCGCTGATGCGCTCGGGCGAGCATGAAGTGGCCCGTGCCTACGTGCTGTACCGCGAGAAGCGCACCCAGGAACGCGCCCAGGCAAACGCCCAGGCGGTGGCCCGCGTGCAGGAAGGCGGCGCCACGTTCAACGTGACCGATGCGGGCGTGGCCCGCGTGCTGGACCTGGGCGCGCTGCATGGCCTGATCGACAACGCCTGCTCGGGCCTTGGCGACGCCGTCAGCGCCGAGCCGATCCTCAAGGAAACGCTGAAGAACCTGTACGACGGCGTGCCGATGACCCAGGTCTACGACTCCGCCATCCTGGCCGCGCGTACCCTGATCGAAAAGGACCCGGCCTACAGCCAGGTCACCGCGCGTATCCTGCTGCACACCATCCGCAAGGAAATCCTGGGCGCCGAAGTGACCCAGACCGAGATGGTGTCGCGCTACGCCGACTACTTCCCCAAGTTCATCGCGCGCGGCATCGAAGCCGAGTTGCTGGACGAGAAGCTGGCCACCTATGACCTGGTCCGCCTGGGTGCGGCACTGGACGCCCAGCGCGACTTCCAGTTCAACTATCTGGGCCTGCAGACCCTGTACGACCGTTACTTCCTGCACATCGACGAGACCCGCATCGAAATGCCGCAGGCATTCTTCATGCGCGTGGCGATGGGCCTGGCGCTGGGCGAGAAGGACCGCGAAGCCCGTGCCATCGAGTTCTACCAGCTGCTGTCGTCGTTCGACTTCATGTCGTCCACGCCGACCCTGTTCAACTCGGGCACCCGCCGCTCGCAGTTGTCGTCGTGCTACCTGACCACCGTGTCGGACGACCTGGAAGGCATCTACGAGGCGCTGAAGGAAAACGCGCTGCTGTCGAAGTTCGCCGGCGGCCTGGGCAACGACTGGACCAATGTGCGCGCCCTCGGCTCGCACATCAAGGGCACCAACGGCAAGTCGCAAGGCGTGGTGCCGTTCCTGAAGGTGGTGAACGACACCGCCGTGGCGGTCAACCAGGGCGGCAAGCGCAAGGGCGCGGTCTGCGCCTACCTGGAAACCTGGCACCTGGACATCGAGGAATTCCTCGAGCTGCGCAAGAACACCGGCGACGATCGCCGCCGCACCCACGACATGAACACGGCGAACTGGATTCCCGACCTGTTCATGAAGCGTGTGATGGAAGCCGGCGAATGGACCCTGTTCTCGCCCGCGACCTGCCCGGATCTGCATGACCTGGTCGGCAAGGCATTCGAACAAGCCTACCTGGGCTACGAAGCCAAGGCCGCCCGCGGCGAGCTCAAGCTGTTCAAGAAGATCCCCGCCATGCAGCTGTGGCGCAAGATGCTGGGCATGCTGTTCGAGACCGGCCATCCCTGGATCACCTTCAAGGATCCGTGCAACATCCGCAGCCCGCAGCAGCACGTGGGCGTGGTGCACAGCTCCAACCTGTGCACGGAAATCACGCTCAACACCAACGACAGCGAGATCGCCGTTTGCAACCTGGGTTCGGTGAACCTGGTCGCCCACCTGAAGCAACAGGCCGACGGCACCCAGGTGCTCGATCACGCCAAGCTCGAGAAGACCATCCGCACCGCGATGCGCATGCTCGACAACGTGATCGACATCAACTACTACGCGGTCGAGAAGGCACGCAACTCCAACCTGCGCCATCGCCCGGTCGGCATGGGCATCATGGGCTTCCAGGACTGCCTGCACATGCTGCGCCTGCCGTACGCCAGCGACGCCGCSGTGCAGTTCGCCGACACCTCGATGGAAGCGGTGTGCTACTACGCCTACCGTGCCTCCAGCGAGCTGGCGGAAGAACGCGGCCGCTACAGCACCTATGAAGGCTCGCTGTGGGATCGTGGCATCCTGCCGCAGGACTCGCTCAAGCTGCTGGCCGAAGAACGCGGCGGCTACCTGGAAGTGGATCATTCCTCGACCATGGACTGGGACAGCCTGCGCGCGCGCATCAAGCAGCACGGCATGCGCAACTCGAACTGCATCGCGATCGCGCYGACGGCAACGATCTCGAACATCATCGGCGTGTCGGCCTGCATCGAACCGACCTTCCAGAACCTGTACGTCAAGTCCAACCTGTCGGGCGAGTTCACGGTGGTCAACGACTACCTGGTGCGCGACCTGAAGGCGCGCGGCCTGTGGGACGAAGTGATGGTCGCCGACCTGAAGTATTTCGACGGCAAGCTGGCCCGCATCGACCGTATTCCGCAAGACCTGCGCGACATCTACGCGACGGCCTTCGAAGTCGAGCCGAGCTGGCTGGTGGAAGCCGCCAGCCGCCGCCAGAAGTGGATCGACCAGGCCCAGTCGCTGAACATCTACATGGCCGGCGCCTCGGGCAAGAAGCTGGACGACACCTACAAGCTGGCCTGGCTGCGCGGCCTGAAGACCACGTACTACCTGCGCACGATGGCAGCCACCCACGTGGAGAAGTCCACCGTGTCGCGCGGCTCGCTCAACGCCGTGTCGTCGGGTAGCGACGGCGGCATCAGCGCCGCCGGCATCGACCAGGCCGCCGCCTCCGCACCGGCCATGCCGGAAGCCGAAGGCGCGGTCTGCACGATGCGCCCGGGCGACGCCGGTTTCGACGAGTGCGAAGCCTGCCAGTAAGCCGCCTGCCAGTCAGTCATTACCTGCCCTGATCCTCGCCGCGCCGCTCGCGCGGCGAGGACGGCGGCAAACCAAAGCATTCCACGGAGAACCACACCATGCTGAGCTGGGACGACGACGTTCAAGCCACCCCGCAGGCTGCCCCGCAGCCCGCGCCGAATCCCACCGCCACGCCTGCTGCCGCACGCTCTGTCGACCAGCACGGCGTGCTGCCGCCGGCCGCCACGCAGCCGGCAGGCACGGGTATCCTCGGCAACCTGCCGGCGTCCGACGCACCGACGGACCGCCGCGTGAACGCCGCCGACAAGCGCGTCATCAATGGCTCGACCGACGTCAACCAGCTGGTGCCGTTCAAGTACAAGTGGGCCTGGGAAAAATACCTGGCCGGCTGCGCCAACCACTGGATGCCGCAGGAAATCAACATGTCGCGCGACATCGCGCTGTGGAAGGACCCGAACGGCCTGACCGAAGACGAGCGCCGCGTGATCAAGCGCAACCTCGGCTTCTTCGTGACCGCCGACTCGCTGGCCGCCAACAACATCGTGCTGGGCACCTACCGCCAGATCACCGCGCCGGAATGCCGCCAGTACCTGCTGCGCCAGGCCTTCGAAGAAGCGATCCACACGCACGCCTACCAGTACATCGTGGAGTCGCTCGGCCTCAATGAAGCCGAGATCTTCAATGCGTACCACGAAGTGCAGTCGATCCGCGACAAGGATGAGTTMCTGATCCCGTTCATCGACACGCTKACCGACCCGGCCTTCAAGACCGGCACGCCGGAGAACGACCAGAAGCTGCTCAAGTCGCTGATCGTGTTCGCCTGCATCATGGAAGGCCTGTTCTTCTACGTGGGCTTCACGCAGATCCTGGCCATGGGCCGCCAGAACAAGATGACCGGCGCCGCCGAGCAGTACCAGTACATCTTGCGCGACGAGTCCCTGCACTGCAATTTCGGCATCGACCTGATCAACCAGATCAAGCTCGAGAACCCGCACCTGTGGACCGCCGAGTTCAAGGAAGAGATCACCGCGCTGTTCAAGAAGGCCGTGGACCTCGAATACCGCTACGCCGAGGACACCATGCCGCGCGGCGTGCTGGGCCTGAACGCACCGATGTTCAAGGGCTACCTGCGCTTCATCTGCAACCGCCGCTGCCAGCAGATCGGCCTGGAGCAGCTGTTCCCGAACGAGGAAAACCCGTTCCCGTGGATGAGCGAGATGATCGACCTGAAGAAGGAACGTAACTTCTTCGAGACGCGCGTCATCGAGTATCAGACCGGCGGGGCGTTGTCCTGGGATTGAGCGGGGTTGGTAACCGCAAGAATCGTTGTCGTGGGCGACATTAGATCTGCCCTTTTGGTGACACAAGTCCGCCCCTCGGCACATCGGCCAGGGGCGGTTTTTTTTATGTCCATTTCCGTAATCCGTCGAAAGTCCGAGCGTGGTTGCTAAGTGAGCCATGTTGAGACACCTTGGACGCGCCTGCCAAAGCAAGACTACCGGGCCGGTACTTGGGTCACCAGCATTTGCCGGCGGCCGGAGTTGTTTCATTGGGAGGTTAAGGTGTCTTTCTCTCTTGATCTTGAGATTGATGATCGAATCAGCAAGGACGAAGTACTCGACCTACTTCGCGAGATGCGGTTCGAAATCTCTCAGGAAGACACGGATGGTGTTCGTGGAAATTTTCCGCGCTCGAATATTTTTGCGGTTGCGAAATGGGTGTCTGATCCCAACGAGATGGCTCCAAGAACGGAGGGAGCTGATTTTGCCGCGAAATGGAAGATTGGAGTTAGGGCGAACTTCTATTACGTCATGAGCAACTATGACGAGTGTAGCGCTGACATGCATGAATTCTTGGCTAGGTTGAACGAGAAATATGATGCCTATTTCATATTCTCATTCGAGAAAGAGAAGATTTATGCCGTGAAAGATGAGCGTGGCATGCGCATTGTTGGTCAGTTTTAGCGGTGGAGCTTCATCTTCAATCGTGGGCCGGCATCAGCCCGCAATCCGCCTCAACGCCTCCTCGATCGCCCGCGTCTCGCTCGGCCGCACCAGCCGCGTCACCTCCACGCCGTCGCGCATGAACACCAGCGTGGGCCATAGCTTGACCCGGAACGAGCGGCCGAGCGGCTTGCCGCTGCCGTCCTCGACCTTGATGTGGGCGACCTGCGGATGGCTGGCCATGGCGCTGGCCAGGTGGGGCTGCGCCCGCATGCAGTAGCCGCACCAGGGCGCGCCGAACTCGATCACGGCCGGGCCGTTGATGGCGTCGATTTCGGCCCGGGCCGGCTCGCGCAGGCCGTACACGTCGGTCATCGTCATAGGGAATCCTCTCGCCTGTCCAAATGGGCATGCACGGATTGTATGACCGCGGCTGGTTGCAACGGATCCTGTTATCAGGCCTGCGAGCCCTGCGGTATCTCGGGGGCTGCGGGCTTGCCCCAGCGCACCGTGGCCAGCAACGACGCCGCCACGATCAGCCCCCCGCCGATCCACGCCGTGGCGGAGATGC
This sequence comes from Cupriavidus sp. 01L46, assembly GCF_056399905.1. Classification (NCBI taxonomy): domain Bacteria; kingdom Pseudomonadati; phylum Pseudomonadota; class Betaproteobacteria; order Burkholderiales; family Burkholderiaceae; genus Cupriavidus; species Cupriavidus sp. 01L46. Next base: position 2,317 of record NZ_JBFTSF010000064.1, on the reverse strand, counting down.
TCTCTGCCAGCCACAGGCTGGCGAACAACGCGCCGAAGGCGGGCTCGCTGCCCATCAGCAGCGCCACCCGCGTGGGGCTGCTGCGCCGGATGGCGTAGTTCTGGGCGAAGAAGGCGAACAGCGTGCAGGCGGCCACCAGCCACAGCACGCAGCCCCAGAACGCAGCGTGGCCGGAGAACGGCGGCAGGGGCTGCCACTGCGCGGGCACCAGCGCCAGTGCCACGGCCGCGCTGCCGACGGCGACCACGCCGGATTGCACCGCCGTCATCGTCAGCGCCGGCATGGACCGGCCCCGCACCAGCCGTTTGGTCGCGCAGACCATCAGCGCGCGCAGTACGGCGGCGGCGAGGATCAGCCCGTCGCCAAGGTTCAAGCCCAGTTCGCCGTGGCCCGCCAGCAGCCACGCGCCTAGCAGGGAGAGCGCCACCGCCGCCCATTCGATGCGGCTTGGACGGCGCTTGAGCAGCAGCCACTCTGCCAGCGGTGTCAGCACCACGCACAGGCTGATCAGGAACGCTGCGTTGGAGGCGCGCGTTAGCAGCACGCCGAAGGTTTCGCACAGGAAGATGCCGAGCAGCAGCACGCCGGTGCCCAGCACCCCGCGCAGGGTGGCGGCGTCGGTGCGGCGCAGCCCGGCCAGCGTGGGCGAGAGCACCACGAAGGTGATGCCAAAGCGTAGCGTCAGCAGGCCGAGTACCGGGTAGAAGACCAGCGCGCTCTTGACGATGCCGTAGCTGCTGCCCCAGACCACGGCGACCGCGAGCAGCATCAGGTCGGACAGCAGTAACAGGTTTTTTGGCGCGGGCATGGCGGACCTTGTGCATTCGGTCCTGCATTGTGCCGCTTTGCATCAGCGGCGATAATCGGGTCGAAACGCAAAGCCTTTATGCCGCAAATGCATTAATCCGCCTCTGCTTGCCGCTAGCCGCCTCATGAACCAAGCTGATCTCTTTGCCTTGCTGCCCGATATGGCGGTGTTCGCGCGCGTGGTCGACGCGGGCAATTTTTCTGTTGCCGCGCGCCAGCTTGGCAGCACGCCGTCCACTGTCAGCCGCCAGATCAAGCGTCTGGAGGAGGCACTGGCCACGCGCTTGCTGGAGCGCTCGACCCGCAAGGTGCGCATGACGGAATCGGGCGCCGAGGTGTACCGCTATTGCCGCGACGTGGTGAGCGCCGCGGCGGGGGCGATGGACGCCGCCGGCCATGTGGTGGGCCGGCCGCAGGGCAGGGTCAGCGTCAGCGCGCCGACCGCGTTTGCCAAGACGGTGATCCATCCGCTGGTACCGGCTTTCCTGCAGGCGTATCCGGAAGTGGACCTGCAGCTGCTGTTTACCGATCACGAGACCGATCCTCTTGCCGATGACCTCGACCTGGTGATCAGGCTGACCGAGCACCCGCCGCCCGGCCTGGCCGGGCGCCGCCTGGGCGCGGTGCGCTGGGTGCTGTGCGCCTCGCCCGCTTACCTGCGCGCGCGCGGTACGCCCGCACAGCCGCGCGATCTCGCGCAGCACGATTGCCTGTACCTGGGGGAAACCGCCGACGACAACCGCTGGCGCTTGCGTCGCGACACCGAGACGCAGACCGTGACGGTGAGCGGGCGCTATGTCGCCAACCACGCCGGCGCGCGGCTGGAGGCGGCGCAGCAGGATCTTGGCATCGCCAGCCTGCCGGAGTTCACCGCGGCCCTTGCCTTGCAGGCCGGCGAACTGGTGCAGGTGCTGCCAGACTGGGAATTGCAGGCACGCGCCTACGTGGGGACGGTGTGGCTGCTCTACCCGCCCAACCGCTTCCTGCCGCCCAAGGTGCGGGCATTGATCGATTACCTGGCCGCGCATATCGGCAGCGCGGGCTGACTTGCCGCTCAACGCGCGCTGGCCGGCCCTTGCTGCGAGCGCTGGTAGTCGCCCGGGGATACGCCCACCAGCCTGGTGAAATCCCGCGTCAGGTGGGCCTGGTCGAAGTAGCCGAGCTCGGCGGCGAGCTGCGCCAGCCCGACCGGCTCGCCGCGCGCGAGCCGCCATGCGGCCTCTTGCAGGCGGTAGCGGCGCAGCACCCACTTGGGCGATACGCCCACGTAGTCCTGGAACAGCCGTTGCAAGGCGCGCACGCCCATGCCGGCATGCTGCGCCAGCGACTCCACGCTGGCGGGGCCTTCGGCGCTGGCGGCATGCGCGACGATGGCCTGCAGTTGATCCACGACGGGGTCGGGCGGCGGCAGGGCGCCGCCCAACAGGGCTTCGGCGGCGCGCACCATGGCTTCGTCGCCGCCGGCATCCAGCACCAGCAATTCGGCCCGGCCAGCGTCGCATGACAGCAG